>JAGQZQ010000036.1 GCA_020435415.1 Flavobacteriales bacterium | reverse complement strand
ACGAAGTACGGGCCGAAAAGGTTGATTTTCTTAATCGCTATGCAATAGAAAATTTTCTATTGCATAGTTTGGGATAAATAGCCGCTGTTTGCTGTTCATGGTGTAAATGTTTACATTCGTTTTTAATCATTTAAAAAAACAGTACCCCATGAAACGCACCTATTTAACAGTATGCATTTCCGGTCTTTTCCTTTCCGGTATGCTTTTCCTGGCAGCCTGCGGTGGCGGAAGTGAGAACCAAGGTGATGCTCAGAATTCCGAGGAACCCACTGAAACCCATATGGACGGCGAAGCCGGACATCACCATGATGGAGAAGGCCATGATCATGACAACGCAAACTATGATGATGCGGCCGGCGTATACATCTGCCCTCACAAATGTGAAGGCAATAAGACCTATGCAGAAGCGGGAACCTGCCCTGCATGTGGTATGCAACTTGAACTGGCATCAGGTGAAGCAACTCCCGCCGAAGGCGATGCTACACCAGCTGGCGGTGCAGAGGCCGCTCCGTCAGATGCAGGCGCGGAAGGTTAATCTTCCTGAAAACTAATAAAAAGCCGTACCCCTGAAGGGTGCGGCTTTTTTATTGACAAAAGTCAGTATGCCTTTTGACTGTTCTCAGTTCTGATGTTTTCAATATACGTTAACTTGGTTCCATAATACATCATATGCACAGATCACTACCTTTTGTTTTCCTGATGTTCGTGTGGCTATCCGGCCGCTCACAGGTATACCAGGACGCCAATGATCAACCACATACCCACAGCACGGAGATCGGCTTTATGGGCATATGCGATAATCACATCACCAATGCGGCAAGTGATCATTTGAAGGCAAGCATGGACAGGGTCACAGGTGAGTTGACACTTCAGGTAGACCTTCGTTCTGTACATTATACTTCCGGAGACACTTCTTCCGGACCATTCACTTCCCTTCCCCTGCCACAATTTATTTTCCGTGGCCAGCCTGTACGCAAGACGGATGCGCCAATTTCCTTTCAATCCGGAAGCTACCTGATGAGCGGCAACCTTGAGATCAACGGCATATCAGCACCCACCACCATATATGTAAACCTGAGCTCCGGACCATCCGACACCCTGTATTTATCCGTGGATTTCGACTTTGCACTGAATACTTTTCACCTGGAAAAACTCATTAAGGATTGCTATAATTACTACCATGTAGAAATCCCGGAGGCTATCCTTAGGCCGGATTTATAATCCGTGTTAATCTTTTTGTATCCAAATTCAACTATCCAACGTATACTAAGGCGGTCATTGATTACATGGGATTAGCGCATCGCTATTTTTCCAAACTTTCTATTTCGAATTGAATTGCAATGTAAAACAGGTCTATTCCTGATTTGGATGTGAGCCTTGATTATTGTACATTAATAACAGTATAGCGGTTTGGGTTATGAAAAAACTTGCCATCCATACGTTTTTTCTATTCGCGCTCTCAGGCGCCTATGCTTCACTTCCTGACAGCACAGAGATCCAGAAAGCGAAAGCCCTGGCCTTGAAAGTGGATGCCAGCATTAACCGTTATGATATTAAGAAAGCCGTTCTTTTCAAGAAAGAGATCGAACCGGAACTCAAGTCCTTTCACAATCTCACTACTTCGCTGGTCGATGCGGTTTACGATGAGAATGAGTTATTGAAACTTACCGTGCAAAGCGAAGGGGACATGGAAGTGCTGATCTCTGAGTACTATTTCCTCAACGGGACATTGTATCTGGTTACCAAAGAACTGAACGTTTACGACAAACCCCTCATGGAGAACGGCACCTTACTCCGGAGAAAACGATTCCTTTACTACCTGAAGGAGGGTCAACTGCAGGCCTGCCTCTATAACGACAACATTCTCATCAACTATAGTGAAACGGAAGTGAATGTGAAAGGACAGGAATTGGTGCAGGAGTCTGAAGAATACACACACTCCGTTTCTCCGTGAATCTCTTATCCGTCCCTCGCAGCCTGGTAATTTGACACCCATTGGGGATCGCACAGATCATGTAACAACCGGTAAGCACCTTCACCTTTGATGATATCAAACCAGTTCTTGATCCCGTATTTTCTCAGAATCTGTATCTGCTTGTCAGAAGGGCGTTGCTTTCCGTTCCCAAATTCCTTTCCCCAACCGGGTTGAATATCATCCCCGTTCTCCATAAAATAAGGATACTCCTGGTATCGCAGCTTCCACAATTCCGTGATGATCGGACATTGGAAATCCTTTTTGTTTAATACCGAATCCGTGTATACCAGCTTACAGTATTTAACCTGGTACACCTCCATCCAGTCTACCTGATCAGGGTTTGCCTGGGATGCTTCCAATCCCATGGCCTGCATAATAAAACTCTCTTGAGTGATCTGCTGCGTGCTTTTTAACTCTTCCCCGAAATACTTCAGCTGAAAGAATGTAACCAGTCCACCATTGGTTGAAGGCTTCAGCGAGAAACCAATATAATATTGGTATGGGTCGGCGGTTCGATGGGGTATGGTCAATCCGGTGGAAAAAAACACCATTACGGTAACCAGGAGAATAATGATCCGTTTCGTTGTCATTATTACGATGATACAAATTTTTTGCCATACTCGTTCAGCCGCTTGCCCCTGACCTCAGTGAAAGTCTTACATTAGAGGGGTGAATCTCAAACGGAAAAACTTTTCATTGGCATGGGTTGCGGTGCTGGTCATGGTCATCGTACAATTGCCGGCTTGGTTTATGCCATGGCTTGCCACAACGGGAGATGACGGGATTCTCATGCATCCTGCCATTCGGGGGCTTCACTGGTCTTATTTCAACAACCATACATTCATGGGTGTATACCAACCGTTGAGTGCCGGATTCATGATGCTGTTGTACCGGCTGGGTAACGGATCCGTACTTATATTCCGGTGTGTGCTGCACGTTTTGCTGATTTTATGTGCCATGATCTTGTACCGGTGGTTGGAACGGGATATCGGAAAACTGAAAGCCGCTTGTGCCACGTTGTTATTCTCAGCCATATCCTGGTGGATGGCTCCGGCAACTGCAATCGGGCAGGCCTTGTTTATGATCTTCTCTCTGTCTTATTTGCAAAGGACCGGTCGGGATAGGGTCACGGTCATGACCGGTGCCGGTTTCTGGATGCTGGCCCTGCTCACCCATCCACTGGCCGTTGCGCTGCCGGTTACCGGTTGGTTGATGAACAAAGTCAAAGGCAAACCATTTCCTCTTTCCGCGGTCATCTGGCCCATACTTGTCTTTTCATTCACACTGCTCCCATGGGTAAAGGCCGATATGTACATATTGAACACACCGATTGCTCCGCTTCCATCCTTTGCCGGCATTCTAACAGGAGTAGCACGACATGTGGCCATCATTATCTTTCCGAATAAGATAACATGGGCCTTCCATCCATTCACGATGGCACAGCTCACATACACATGGCCTTACTTAATGGCTTTATCCGGCTGCATCATTTTTGCCGGACTAGCCTTGCGGTCCCGCTCAACTCATAAGCCAATGGCCCTGACCATTGCCGGAAGTCTGCTGTTGTTGTTATTGGCGGATGCGTGCTTCACAGCCCAATTGTCATGGGATCATGCCTTTCCTTCCCATTTGATCACCGCATTTTTCTGTGCCGGTGCCATTAGTGCATTACCGATGTTTCGCAAACCCATCGATCTTGTGGCACCCGTATCCGGCTTTTCTCTTCTACTCGTCTGGGGAACATTCCTTCAAATGAATGAATACCAGAACGAAACAAGCTACTGGTCATCTGTTGCAAAAGGTGAAAACACCGAAACGGCCGTCCTATACCATCTTGGAGTACAAGCCAACCGGGAAAAGAATTTCTCCGAAGCGCACAAGGTATTATCGGAAGCCGCCGGAAATGCCGATGCCTGGCCCGGAATAAAGCTTGAATATGTACGTACACTGATTAACCAGCAGTATTATAAACAGGCTGGTGAGATACTGGATACGCTGATCGCCGCCGATCCGGGGAACGGTGAATATGATGCGTGGAAGGGCATCATGCTGGTCCGTTATGAGCTTCCAAACGAAGCGATGGAGGCATTGAGTAAAGCAATTGAGCTGGGTTATGAAAGTGCGGAGATGTATAACGCACTTGCCATTTGTGCAGCAAACACCATCAACCTGAACACTGCTGTCGAATATTTTAACAGGGCCATTGTACTGGACCCTTACCTTGCCTCCGTCTATATCAACCGTGCAAACACTTACCTGCAAACGGGCAATGCCGAACAGGCTCTTTCAGATCTTAACATGGCATTAACCCTGGAACCAAAAAATCTTAAAGCATTATATACCCGCGCCAATCTGTTCTTTAACTACCCCAACATGTCACAGTCCGCCCTGATCGATTTCAATGCGATCCTTGACATTGATCCGAAAAACAGTGCAGCCTTGATCGGCCGGGGAAAGGCTGCCCTGATCTCCGGCGACCTGCAAGGTGCATGTAACGATTTCTACTATGCGTCGGTGGTATATCATGAAAAAGAAGCTGACGAACTTTTCAGAGAGTACTGCAAATAGCCCCCCTTTCATCAGACCATCTACCCCAGGGTGATATAACCTTCCAGGTAAGTCACAGCCTTTCCGGAAATATGCACCCGGTCACCGTGCAATTCACAAAACAATTCACCACCCCGCCTGGATAATT
Source organism: Flavobacteriales bacterium (assembly GCA_020435415.1). Classification (NCBI taxonomy): domain Bacteria; kingdom Pseudomonadati; phylum Bacteroidota; class Flavobacteriia; order Flavobacteriales; species Flavobacteriales bacterium. The sequence goes on along the minus strand of JAGQZQ010000036.1, from coordinate 24,599 downwards.
GAAAGGCATGCAGCGAAGATTTGCCCAGGCGTTCAGCCCAATAAGGCACCAGAATGCAATGGGCGGACCCGGTCACCGGATCTTCCGGTACACCGACTGCCGGCGCAAAGAACCTTGAAACCATATCCGAATTCCGGCCCGGTGCAGTAACGATCACTCCACGCGCATCGATCTTTTTCAACTTCTCATGATCAGGTTGGAAGTCACGAACGGCATTTTCATCCTCCAGCACCACCATCATGTCTTCAGCCTTCCATATCTCCTGCACCTTTACGCCCAGAATTTTCTGAACCTCATCAACAGAAGCAAGTCTTTCCGAGGGACGCGCCGGGAAATTCAGTTGATACATATCTCCCGCCCTGCTTACGGAAAGGGGACCGCTTCTGGAGTGAAATTTAATGGAGGCCCTTTCATATCCCAGGTGTTCGTACAACACGTGGGATGCCGCCAGTGTCGCATGACCACATAGGTTCACCTCCCGTTCCGGTGTAAACCATCTGATATGAAATTCTTCCCCCTCCGGGACAAAGAAAACCGTTTCAGAAAGGTTGTTCTCCGCAGCTATGGCTTGCATGATATCGTCACTCAACCATTGCTGCAGCGGACAAACCGCCGCCGGATTTCCGCGAAACAACTCCGATGCAAAAGCATCTACCTGATATATTGCTAACTTATCCATAATGTCTTTTTGATATTTCGAATGTACACATCACTGCGTTATCTTTCCAAACGCGAAACCATGACAGTTGAAATATTAGGCAGATTCAATTAGCTTTATCGGCGGATCATCCATGGGCAATGACACCATCGGTTGACTTGATTTACACAGAACCCACTCCAACATGGCGATTGTCCGCATCACAAACCCAGGCAAATCCATCAGGCTTATCGCCATATACATTATCTTTCTGTGGATGTTGTATCTCGCGCCCGGCTATCACAACTGGTTTCGGGGTATCACGATCCAATATCAAAACATGTTTGATAAGGAAGTCGGGCGGCAGGATGTGGGGTATCGTGAACTCTATCGTACCGGACAGATTTATTTAATGGCCCGTTACTTTCAAACCATTCCTTCAAAGAATCCGGATGTAAAATTGCTGTTACCACCTGCTTCGTATTTTAATCACTTCGGTATATCACCGCTCTGGGCGGAACCCAAGGTCTGGTTTTACTATGTGGGTAAGATGCCAACATATGCATGGGATCACCCGGACCGTTCCCTGGCGACACATACGATCCTGTTTGATGACAAGAATGAACCTCATGTGGTGAAGATCATAGCAGAGCATATGGATGTCTTATTGGAAGACTTTCAACATCCTCAACCAATCCCTTCCGGCTCATGACCCTGGTTCTCCTGATCATCACCTTTGTCCTACAATTCCTGTTGGGTACCGGAATACTGCGATTGGCCGGTCTACCCAAAAGCAGAATCCAAGGTATCTCCCTGGCAGTCCTGACCGGTTTTGGTGCATCAACATTCGTGTTGTTCATCATGGCATGCACCAATGTGCCGATTACCCCGGTTTACTGGATGGCCTTTCTTATCCTGGCCACTGCTGGCGTAAATATTGCATTTAGAAAAAAGGGACTGCTTCCGGAATCCTGGATCAACCGACCATTGGTTATAACGGGGTATGAACTGGTGGTGATCCTTTCTTTCGGTCTGATATTGGTCATGGCATTATGGAGAAGCTATTACTACCCTGTGACCACCAGGGACGCCATTGTTGGTATGGACCTGGTGGCAAAATGGGCTGTGAAAGACCATACCCTGGTCTCCGGTGTGTTCACTTCTCCGCATCTCAACGGGCAATTGTCGAACCAACCATTCTATGCGCCCTTCACCACCCTGATGCAAATCATTTACCTGATGACCGGGCTTGCTTTCGGAAAATTATGGGTAGGGTTGATGACCGTTGCTTTCTTTGCGTATCTGTATGCCAGGTTAAGGCTAAGCTGCCACCCGGTATTGGCTGGTGCGCTGATTATCTTCCTCATGTGTATGCCCGGCATGCACCCTTACTTTTACCTGATGCTGACCGACTGGCCTAACGCCATATTCTTTTGCATAGGTGCCATCCTATGGTATGATGCTCAAAAAACTCAAAATGGAAGCGGCTATATATTGGCCGGAATCATGCTCGCAATGGCCTGTTGGGCAAGGGCCGAAACACTTTTTTTTGTTACGGCAGGCATCCTGACATTTCCCTGGATAACAAAAACTGAACACCGGTTAAAAGGAATCGGATGGATATGGCTTCCATCGGTCATTTCCTTTTTGCTTTGGAATGTCTTGTTTGTTTACGGATATCTTCCCGTGCAACCGGAAATGCCTCTGGGATCAACCGGAAATATTGTCGATGCAGGAATTAGCCTGATAAGTCAGGTGGTTTTCAACCCCATACACTTTGCATATGCACCCCATGTATTTCTATTGCTGATTGCACTGGAATGGATCATGCACCCCAGGACCGCAGCATGGAACGGGCTGCTCTGGATACCGATACTGCTGATCGGCTACATGATCATTGTGGCAATGATCCCGGCGGCTACCATTGAAAACACGGTAAAGCGGGGTTTATTCAAACTATTTCCGCTGGTCGCATTTTACCTGGCGGAAAGCCAGCTGTTTGCCGGGCTTTCCAAACGCCTGAAGCAATGGGGTTAAAAAATCAGAAGTTGTAACGGGCACCTATACCGAACAGTCCCCAGGAAAAGAACGGGCTGTCATAAACTTCCATGTATAGTTGCGCATCCATATACAATCCGATGGGTACTTCCGGGAAGTTGTATTCAAGACCCAATACCCAGTCTACTCCGGCTTCCCAGCTCTTGCGTTTGGCTACACCTGCTTCCTTGTAAGCCAGATTGGGGTCCGGGTAATACCAATAGGTATACTCTACAGGATACATCCTGACCTGGCCTCCAATTCCGTAGTACCATCTCAATGGATCCGCAAAATCAATGGTACGGTGTTTCAGATAGTGGGCCTGGAGACTCAATGGTATACCGATCTTGGCGTACCGGTAAGCATAGTAACCTTCGGTATATATTTTCTTATTATAGAACCAGGTCTCATAACTGTGGTTGCTGAAACGCAGAAGGCGACCCACGCTAACTTCCACTGCATTATCTCCGAAGTTCGATTTCACACTGATACCGTTGAGATCACCCAAACGGAAACCGATACCGACACCTGGCTGGGCGAAGGATTCCATCGCCATAACTGCCATCAAACCACAAATCAGAAGAATCTTTCTCATATCACTATTTTTTTCAAAGTTAGACGAAGATTTGCGAAGAAACAAGTGTCATTCATTCTTGTCTTTCTCAGTCGTAGCGCGAGGTACGAGCTGATGAATAGATACACCCAGCACGAATATGGTCATGACCAGACCGATAAGGGACCACTTTACCTGCTTTACAATATGATAGAAAGGTGATAAAGCTGCTTCCTGTGAAGGCACAAATATGAGGGCGATGATCAATGGAACAAGGATCATCAGGATGGTGCTGTAGGCTACCCAAAAGCGGGCCTGGCGTTCATGGTCGCCATTAAGGTCCATGATCACATTCCGTATATAATTTCTGAACAGAACGACCACGAGCACACTCAGCATCAACACCACACAGATGCCCAACAGAAACACAAGAACCGATTTTTCCATGGTCATGATCAAAAACTTTAAGGCCTAATTTAGCATTTTCATACGACATGCTTCCCTTCCTCCCCTGCATTGTATCAACGCAAATACATCCATAAAAATGCATACATTTAATCATGGTTCCTTCTATCCTTCGCTTCTTACCAATGCTCCTGTTGTGGCTGCTGAGTGCGTGCCATCCGGGTCGCAAGGCACTTAACCATTCGGGATGCTGCCCTGCCAGCAGCGGAGGGATAACCTCCATTACACTTGTCAAAGAAGGCTGCGGATATGAATGTGCAGAATATACCATTTCCATCCGCTATCCCAATGTAGCTGAACTTACCGGAAAAAAAGGACTGCCCTACATTGGCCGGTTCACCAGGATATTGGAAGATGAGGAAGCAGATTCACTTTGGTCAAAAGTGGACCGGGCTGATCTCTGGTCCATGCAAGACAGTTATCATTTCGATGCAGAGGACACCCAGGCCCGCATCCTGACGGCAGAGGGAACAAAAGGAACCAAGAAAATAAGGTTCAAGATGATGATGCCGCACACCCTTACGGACATCGAGAAATACCTTGACGTGCTTTCACAGAGTGGCGACTGGAAACCATTGCAGGAGTAAGTCGCTTGGAAAAGTGAGACAGCTTGAATATATTAGCTGCATCTCCCCTTAAATCTCACTTCATGAAATCTATCTGCACGACCCTGTTGGTGGTCTGTACTGCTTTTTTTGCACGTAGTCAGGACTTCATTCCCGGAGCGGAATACAACAAAAACATGCCCAATGTTGGCCGGCATCAGCAAGCCTTTGAAGAATGGAAACAGGGCAAGGACCTTTCGAAAGAAAAAGGATGGAAGTGGTACCGCAGGTGGCTTTATGAACAGGAGGTAAGGGCCAATCCTGACGGGAGTTTTGCGGATGAAGGCCTGGCCCTGGAGGAAGCTTCGAAGGCTGCCGCATGGAAGAGTGCATTGCAGGCCTCACGAAAAAATCTGGCCAAGCCCAACTGGATGCCGGTGGGTCCGGATCAGTTCCCGGGAACGGGCATGGGCCGTATCAACTGTGTTACCTTCCACCCCACTGACCCCAATACACTATGGATTGGCGTTGCGCAAGGTGGCGTATGGAAAACCACGAACAACGGCCAGTCATGGACACCCCTGACCGATGACCTGCCGATCCTGAGGATTTCCGATATCGCCCTGGACCCGAATGACGTCAACACCATGTACATTTCTGTAGGTGATTATGGCTACCTGGGTGTAGCACTGAATACTGATAACCGCAAACGACATACCCACTACGGCATCGGCGTATACAAAACAACAGACGGCGGAAGCTCCTGGCAGCCTACAGGACTAACCTTCAATGTGCAGGAGCTGGATGGTTCCCTGACCCGTAGGGTATTTGTCGACCCCGACTCATCACAGAAAGTACTGGCTGCAGGAACATATGGCGTGATGATGTCCCGTGACGGCGGCGCCACCTGGACCCAAAAACTCGACCAGCTCATATGGGATATCGAAAGCGATCCGAACAATCCACACATCTTATTCGCAGCCTCCGGTTTTGTGGGTAAACTGAATAAGGGAAGCGCTGGCGTGTACAGGTCTACAGACTTCGGGGAGACCTGGACACTTTTAAACACCGGTATTCCCGCCACAAATGCCGTGGAAAGAACGGAGGTGGCGGTTGCGCCCTCCAACAGCAACTATGTTTACGCATCCTGCTGTGACGGCGATGGTGCATTTTATGCCTGCTACCGGTCAACCGATGGCGGCAACACCTGGCAACAACGCTCCACCTCGCCCAACCTCTTTACATGGGGAAGCAGTGGCAGCGGTGGACAAGGATGGTACGACGAACTTCTGATGGTGGACCCGGATGACGAAAACAAGGTATTTACCGGCGCTATCTACTGCTGGGGCTCCGACGACGGCGGAAGTACGTGGGACGGTGTCGGCGCCAGTTTTCATGTGGATCTGCACATGTTAAAACACAACCCGGTATCCGGACGCACCTACCTTTGCGCCGATGGCGGCATCTCATGGACCGACGATCTGAAAATAGGTACCTGGAGTCCGCAGAATTTCCCTACGGTATGGAACAACATCAGTTCAGGATTTATCATCACGTCGTTCTACCGCCTGGGACTCAGCGAAAACAATCCGGGCTACATCATCGGCGGTGCACAGGACAACTCCACCTTTTATTACGACAACAACCAATGGGATAATATTTTCGGAGGTGATGGTATGGAAGCCATCATCCACCCGGACAACCCAGGTACCATATATGGCTCATCCCAGGGTGGTGCAATCCGGAGATCTTACAACGGCGGACAAACAAGCAGCAGCATTGTAGGAAGCATCAGTGAAAGCGGCGAGTGGACCACACCATACATTATGGATGCCAATAACCCTAACACCCTGTATGCGGCCTTTGGGAATGTGTGGAAATCCACCAATGCCGGCACAAACTGGTCCAAGATCTCTTCCTTCCCTTCAGCGCCCGGATTTAGCGGACCGAGTCCTGCGTCGGCACTTGGGGTATGTGAACAGGATCCGGCTTACATGTATGTATCCAACCGCATATATCACAGCTCCGGTGCACCCACCAAGGTGAGAATGACCAGCAATGGTGGCTCCAGCTGGACCGACGTTTCAGCCGGACTTCCCGATTCATTGTATTGCACCTACATCACGGTAGATGACACAGTCGGACAAAATGCATGGGCCGTGTTCGGCGGATATGTAAATGGCGTGAAAGTATTCAGGACAACCGATGGTGGAAGCTCATGGACGAACATCTCCCTGAACCTGCCAAACCTGCCGGTAAACTGCATCGAGGAAGACCGGGAATCCTTGCACAATGATATCTACATCGGTATGGACGTGGGTGTGTACCACCTGAACGACACCATGACATCCTGGGAAATGGTCAGCGACGGATTGCCCAACGTGATCATCAGTGAACTGGAAATTCATTATGGAGAGCGTAAAATGTATGCCGCCACTTTCGGGCGGGGATTCTGGAAAACCGACCTGCCTTTAGGCGATCCCACTTCTTCTGAACATCCCAATGCATTTGAAGATGTGGTTGCGCGGATATGGCCTTCTCCCAATCAGGGCAATTTCCAGTTGGAGATCCGGACGGACAAACAGCAAAATTTTGAGATGGAGATTCTTGATATCTCGGGAAGATCCGTCTATCAAAGGGAAGTGAACATGGCCGGACCGGTGCACCGGGAGAATATCCAGGCACCATTATCTCCCGGCTTGTATTTCCTAAAGCTGACCACAGGTAAAAACAGCAGGGCGGTAAAGTTTGTGGTGGAGTAGTTAATGGGCAGGGCAAAAGCTAAAATCACACCCGGCCTTGACATCAAGATTCTGAATGACATAACCGTTACACAGAATCGATCAGGGGAATCTGCAAAATCACCTTCGCACCGGCAACCTCCCCTGATTCGGTCAGCACGTCGCTCGCATCGACCTTAATCTGACTTCCGTATTTTCTGCCGAACGCTTTCGCCCGTTCATTGACTATGTTCATTCCCAGCGAGCTTCTGGTCCTTTGACCGTCGCCATTGGTATACTTTGGGAAACCCACTCCATTATCGGTGATGCAACAATGCAGGCAGCACGATTGACAAATACGAAGCATTGATCGAATGATTTCATTCAAATAACAGCAATTAAACAATGTTCACAGAAAGTTCACATTGATTACTGATACCAAATGAAATGGCTAGAAGAAGCGTTCGGTATTAGAGCAAGGATAAACAAGGGCCAGATGCACATGACTTCACCTGGCGTTCTGCTTTGGCGGGTATACGGTCATTTGCTAAATAAGCACATGTTGTTGAATATACCTGTGTGAGTTTGAGTGCGAGAGGGAAGTAAAAATCAGCGCGGAGGTCATTGCTTTCACTCTTCACGCTCACGCTGATTTTTGTGCCCGGGACTGGACTTCACCCGACGCTGAGCTTTGGGCGATAAACTTCTCGTCCAGTCCTGATTCCAATAAAAAAACCCATGACCGAAATCATGGGTTTATTGCTTCTATGTGGTGCCCGGGACTGGACTCGAACCAGCACGGTCTTGCAACCACCAGCCCCTCAAGCTGGCGTGTCTACCAATTTCACCACCCGGGCATTGAAAAGTTGCGGGATTATTCCCGACATCTTTTTGAGGGACAGCAAAGATAAAAGAAAAAAGCAGAGATTCCGGGGCTATTTATCCATCAACCCGGAAATGATGTCTTCCACTCGCATTCCCTCAGCTTCAGCTTTATAGTTTCTCACGATTCTATGCCGAAGAACAGGGATAGCCACCGCATTGACATCCTCAATATCCGGTGCGAACTTACCTTTCAGCGCTGCATGGCACTTGGCACCGATGATCAGGTTCTGAGATGCCCTGGGACCGGCACCCCATGACAGGTATGCTCTGGCGGAATCATGTGCACCATCCGTTTCAGGACGGGTCTTGGAGACCAAGCCAACAGCATACTCCACCACATTGTCCGTAACCGGAATCTTACGAACGAGATCCTGAATGGCGATGATCTCTTCCCCGGTCAGAACCACTTTTACATCCGACTTCTTGTCCGAGGTCGTAGACTTCACGATGCTGACCTCTTCATCACGCGTGGGGTAATCAAGCCACAAGCTGAACATGAAACGGTCTAGCTGCGCTTCCGGAAGCGGATAAGTTCCCTCCTGCTCAATGGGGTTCTGCGTCGCAAGTACAAAGAAGGGTTGCGCAAGTTCATAACGCTTACCTGCAGCAGTCACAGCTCTTTCCTGCATGGCTTCCAGCAATGCCGCCTGGGTCTTGGGCGGGGTTCTGTTGATCTCATCCGCCAGGATGATATTTGCAAACAGGGGACCTTTGATAAACTTAAACTGACGGGACTCATCCAGAATTTCCGTACCGGTAATATCAGACGGCATCAGGTCAGGCGTAAACTGGATACGCTTGTAAGTTAATCCCAATGCTTGTGAAATGGTATTCACCAATAATGTTTTGGCAAGACCGGGCACCCCCACGAGCAAGGCATGTCCGCGGCTGAAAATGGAGATCAAGACGTCCCGCACAATGTCCTGTTGACCGATGATCACCTTACCGATCTCCTGGTTAAGCGCCTGGTATTTCTGCTGGAGGGCCTTGACAGCCTCTACATTGTTTTGATCTTGCATGGGTAATCTAAATTATCATTCGGCAAACGGATCAATTGACCCAGTTGTTCATAAAGACACAGCTTTTGAACGCATCCGAAATGTGAATATACATATTGTTGCGCTTCTTCTGAATCCAGTCGCTGATGGCATTGGTTTCTTTTTGCGCTTGCGCCATATCCTGAACGCGCTTGTAATCGTCTTTCAGATTCATTTGATGCGGAGATGTTCTCGAACTGAGCTTAACGATACGATAACCTGATTTCCCATCCATGCTTTGCGAAGTGATGGGTTCGGAGATATTCCCGACATCCATTGGGTTTACTGTAAAGGACAAAAGGGGATCCAGCTGATCCATTTCAAACCTGGTGGTACCGGTATTCGGATTAACGATCTTACCTCCGGATTGCTTTGAATCCTCGTCATTCGAAAATTTTAAAACGGCTTCTTCAAAAGTCATTCCTCCGTTTCTAATGACCGTACGGATACTATCCAACTTTACCTGAGATTTCTGAATATCGTCTTCGGATAGTTTAGGTCGCAGCAGAATATGCCTCACATTGATTTGCTCACCTCTCCTTTCAATCAGTTGGATCAGGTGAAAACCGAACTGAGATTCAACAATGTGCGAACACCTCATGCGCTTCAGGCTGTCGATGGATTTATTCATTCGGTTCAGTCGAGCTTCAAGATCTTCCCCTCCCAGCTTCTTCAATTTGGTTAGCTCGGCACTGGCACTGTCCACCATCCGGTTTACCTCATCAATGGGTGTCAATTGAAATGCCACGGCCTCGAACTCGGGAACCAGGTCACCTCTTTGTACAAAGCCTAACTCTCCTCCTTGTTTGTAGGAAGGGTCTTCAGAGTATATCCTGGCAAGGGCAGCGAAAGAGGTAGTGCCCTCCACCACCCTGTCGCGGTAGGAAGTCAGTTTGTCTTTTACTTCCCTTTTTTGATCATCGTTGATTTCGGGATAGAGCACAAGGTGAGAAAGCTCTACCTCCATGTTAATGTATGGCAAACTGTCTTCGGGAATTTCCTTATAGAACTGGCGAACCTCCGACGGACTCACCTTAATATCATTGATGATCTTCCCGCGCATCGTCTGACTCAGGAGCTGTTCTTCGATCAGTTCACGAAACTCATCTTTGATCTCGATGATACTTTTCTCATAATATTCTTCCATCTTTTCCACGGAGCCAATCTGGCGTACAAAGTATGACACCCTCCTGTCCAACTCAGATTCTACCTGTGATGCACTTACGGTTACGCTGTCAATTTTTGCCTGGTTTTTAAGAAGCTTCTGAAAGAGTATATCCTCCAGAATCTGGCAGCGAATATTCCCCGGGGGATCTATGCCTTGTGCCAGCAGTTGCTTGTATTGCTCCTCCAACTCGGACTGCAGAATAATATCATTCCCAACGGTGGCAATAATCTGATTGACCACGACACCTTCATCCTGTGCATGGGCAAAGGTTATGGACAAAGACATAAGGGTTAAGGCGAACCATTTGGCGAAGCGACCGTGACTGATAAAAGGTATGGATAAATTCTTCATAGGGTGATAAACGACTATGGGGTGTAAATTTCAAACTGGTTATTCCGGAGCGCCTCATCGTATAAATCCTTCTCCAGTTTTTCGAGCAATTGAAGTTTCCTTTTGTTGATCAGGATCTCCCTGATCCTTCCTCTTTCATAACCGTAAGGCGAGGGACTTTCCTTGGCACGGAAATCAACAATATTAACAAAGTAAATGAACAGAGAATCCTCCGTTTCAAAAGATCTTTTGCTACGCAGCATATTCACATCTACCGGAATGGCTTTTAACAGTGCTTCCCTATCAAGCCATATGGAGTCATTCAGAAAATAGCTTGATGCGTATTTGAAACAGTGATCTTTAAACGCTTCTTTGTCTTCAGCCTTACCCGATGCATACCACTTTCTGGCCTGGTCAAGGGAAGGTGATGTTTTTTCAAACCGGGCATAGGTAAACTGGGCAATGTCGTCCTGCAATTCAAACTTATCTTTATTGATATCATAATAGGATTGGATTTCCTCCTCGCCTATCAGCGTATCCAGTTTCTGACTTACAAAAGCTCGCTTGTACATATACTGAAGCAGGTCATTGCGGTAATTCCGTATCAGGACTTCCATTTTCGCCACCTGATTCTCATCGAGGTTCAATTCAGCCCTTCTGAGTAAAAGATTTTGCTTGATCCAGTTCCGGACATAACTATTGACGAACGTAATACTATCCTCCGGTAGTGTGCCATCCGGCAACCACTCCCGGACGTCCTCTTCGTATAAGACCTGATCAAATGTTCGTGCGAGCTCCCTGCCCTTTTTATCCGCTTCCGTGGGCTTACCATTACACGCTATGATAAGCACCGGCACCCATAGCATATATATGGGCTTGATAATGGCAAGAAACAGTCGTCCGCTCAAATGATCCATGGATTATTGGATCGTCTTCAGTACTTCCCGGTTTACGTTTACGGGATACTTTTCCTTGAGTGCATTTATCCATTCCTTCTCCAGGTAATCCTGGTAGGCGGCAGTCACCAATCCCTTGGCTTCCTTCAGTGACTTGGGGACCGGGGGATGGATTTTGCGAACGGATACCACCAATATCTTCTCACCGGAAGGTATATTTTCAGACACTCCCTCTGCCCATTTCACCTTTTCCATCCAAGGCTTTTCTGCCTTTTGGAATAACCCGTCGTCTTTCAATGAAACGCTGCCTTTCCCGGCCCCGTTTACTTTTTCCAGAATGGTTGCAGGTGCAGATGAAGGATTTTTCTTCAACGTTGCCCGAAGCAATTTGGCCACATCGGCATTTTCGCATTCGTATGCGCTCGCCTCCATGCGCTCTTGCCACATGAAGTTTGTCTTATTCTTCTCGTAGAAACTTTCAAGACCAGCGGAGTCTTTGACCGCCCTGGACCAAACCATCTTATCCATCATTTCAAACAATAGAATTCCATCGTGGTATTCGGTGACCAGATCGCGAAATTCCGGATACTTCTTTTCCAATCGTTCATTTTCGTATGCAAGGCAAGTTTCATCCACATAGTCCTTGTACAACATATCCATGAATTTTTCCACGGAAATGTTCTTTGGCGCAGGTTTCTGATTGTGCTCCACATACGCTGCAAAATCCATTTGCGTATAAGTTGAGTCGCCCAGCTTAAACAGCGGCTTTTTTAGTTTCGCTGCTTTTTCAGCCGACCACTTTCGCGTAAAGATTGATTCATCGCCCAATTTCTTAACCGGCTCATATGCCTTGGGATATTCTTCAAAAGCATATTCCTTTTTAATCTCCTGTATGCGCGCAGACGTGCTGATCTTAGAACGCTCATCCCTTGCAATCCGCTCCTTTAACTCAGGTTTCACCTTTTCAAAATCAGGCATTTCCTTTCTTTCGAGCAGTTTGATGATGTGCCAACCGTAGGATGTTCTTACCGGTTCACTCACATCGCCCACATTCTTCAACCCTACAACTCCCTGTTCAAATTCGGGCACCATGCGGCCTGTACCAAACCAGGGAAGAACTCCACCTTTTTGTGCTGATCCACCATCGCTGGAATGAAGCTTGGCCATTTGCCCGAAGTCCTTTTCTTCCTTCGTGATCGCTTCGTATATGACGTCTGCCTTTTCCTTTGCACCCTTGATAACTTCAGCGGAAGCATCCTTGGGAACGCCCACCAGAATATGAGCCACCCGGACCTGCCCCATGGCAGGACGTTTGTCCTTAACGTAAATAAGATGATAACCGAAACGTGTCCTGACCGGTTTGGTAACGGTGCCCACTTCGGCATTGTATGCTGCATTCTCAAAATTGTAAACCAGGGTGAGTGCGCTGAATGTAATGTCTTCCTTAATTGTATTTCCGGAAGTATCTGCATTTACTGCGGTCTGGGCTACGCGGTCAAATGCTTCATGTTTACCATTGATCTGCTTGTACAGGCTTAATGCCTTGTTGTAGGCAATCAGGGTGTCCTGCGGTTTCGGGTAACGATCCGTTTTGATCAGCAGGTGACTGACGGACAAATCCCATTTGGATCTTTCGTACGCTTCTTTAATCAGTTTCTCAGTGACCTCATTATCCGTCAGGTAAGGTTTGGCCAGTTGTTCCCGGTATCCCCTGAGTTCATCCTGAAAGTTTGTAGCTGTATCCATACCCTCTGCCATCGCCTCGGTGACCTTCAGTTTGAAATTGATAAACAGGTTCAGGTATTCATCGATGGAAGTTTCATTGTCGCTTCCTTTGGGATTGTTCTTCCGGTAGATCCGTTCGAATTCGGACTTCATAACCTGGCCGTCTCCAACGGTCATCAGCAATGCGTCACTTTCCTGCGCCAAAAGAACATTCGCGCCCAGAACAAATAATGAAATAAAGATAGAGGCTTTCATGAGTAATTAAGGTTTTGCAAAAGTGAGGCGCCAAAATTAAGTAAAAGCCCGGTATCGATCAATGGCTCGTCGGTCAAATACTTAGCGACTATAATTCGGCGCTTCACGTGTGATAATTATATCGTGCGGATGACTTTCCTGAACACCAGCGGAGGTGATGCGGATAAATTTCGCCTGTTGAAGAGCCTGAATATTGGCAGCACCGCAGTAACCCATTCCAGCCTTCAACCCTCCGATGTACTGGTAGATTACTTCAGTTAATGTGCCTTTATACGGAACACGCCCCACAATCCCTTCAGGAACCAATTTCTTAATATCGTCTTCAACATCCTGGAAGTAGCGGTCTTTGGATCCTTGCTGCATCGCTTCAATGGAACCCATGCCACGGTAGGTTTTGAACCGCCTTCCCTCATATATGATGGTTTCACCGGGAGATTCTTCAACGCCGGCAAATATCGAACCGGCCATGACAGAGTCTGCTCCTGCCGCCAATGCCTTTACAATATCTCCGGTAAAACGGATTCCGCCATCTGCAATGACAGGAATGCCCGTACCCCGCAATGCCTTCGCCGCCTGATATACGGCGGTTAGTTGTGGAACACCAACTCCTGCAATAATTCGCGTCGTACATATGGAACCGGGGCCAACACCCACTTTCACCGCATTTACTCCGGCATCGGCCAGGGCTTTGGCGCCTTCCCCGGTAGCAATGTTTCCGGCGATTATTTGAAGGTCAGGGAACTTTGCCCTTATTTGCTTTACGGTATTAAGCACACCAGCTGAATGGCCGTGAGCGGTATCTATCGCAACAGCATCAACACCGGATGCACATAACGCTTCTACCCTGTCAAAGGTATCCGCCGTCACACCCACGGCAGCTGCCACCCTTAGGCGCCCCAGATGATCTTTGCAGGCACCCGGACGTGCTTTAAACTTAATGATATCTTTATATGTGATCAATCCTACCAGCTTAAAAGAAGCATCAACCACCGGAAGTTTTTCGATCTTGTGAGCTTGCAAAATATCTTCTGCTTTGGCCAGATCAGTGACACCTTCGGTTGTTACCAGACTATCCCGGGTCATCACCTCGTCGATCTTCCTGTCAAGATCCTTCTCAAAACGAAGATCCCTGTTCGTCACAATTCCAACCAGTAGGTTGTCTTCATTAACCACAGGAATACCACCGATCTTATTCTCCTTCATGATCTGAAGCGCATCCCTGACAAGGGCACCCTCGTGAAGGGTGATCGGGTCATAAATCATTCCGCTTTCGGAACGTTTGACCTTTCTGACCTCTTCCGCCTGACGCTGGATGGTCATATTCTTATGCAGCACACCTATTCCCCCTTCCTGTGCCAATGCAATGGCCATGACGGATTCTGTCACCGTGTCCATAGCGGAAGAAACGATGGGTACATTGATTCGGATATCACTGGTAAACCTGGTGGAAATATCAACCTCCCGGGGCAGTACTTCCGAATAGGCAGGCATCAGCAATACATCATCGTATGTTAATCCTTCATTAGAAAACTTATCGTCGGGGGAAGCCATAGTCATGCATTTATGGCTGACAAAAGTATGAAATTATTCAAGACGAAATGCTTTTCAAAAATGATGAAGTGGCTGGAAAAAGAATGTTGGCCAAGGGGGGAAAAAGAAAAGAGCGTTCATTACGGAACGCTCCCCTCTACCGACCCATGGTCTAATGTAAGCACACCACACCTACTCCTTGGGCTCTACTCAAAATCTGTTGTTTCTAAAATTGCATGGACCAGATATCAACGTACGGGCGAAAGTACGGGGCTTCAGCGGATGAGGTCCTGGACTTTTTATGCCTGGCAATTTCCTGCCGATTCACATACCTGGTCTTGGTTCCGCTCATGTTTTTTACTGTTCCGGATAATCCAACATCCCGCATAATCCTGGTGGCTACCTGAAAATCCCTGTCAGGGACCTGCAGAACTTTCTGCCTTTTCTGACTCTTCATTAACCGGCGAACTGCATTCTCCATGAGTACCCGACTCCCGCTGGTGATCACCTCTACTTCCCGGTTCTTTCTCTGCTTTAATTGCTTGTTACTTTCCATGGTTACTTTAAAATGGTCAATAGATCAGTTACGGTCTATGAGGATGCACAAAATAATTCTCATGTTTGGGAGATGGTGCAATTTCAGAAGTCACAAATGCAGTTCAAAACAAGATTATTGCATACTTTACATTCGAATTAACTTAAATATTTAATCAATATATTGACTACAAAGTATTTATGTAATACTTTTATTACATGTCACGAACGACCTCAGATCATCTGTACGAACTAATACAGGCGTTAAGTCATACAGAATTTTCATTTATCCGTCGGAAACTTAGCAGTAATCGCAGCAGCCAAAGTGCGCACGAGACCTTGTTTAACGCCATGCGTTCCGCAGACGAAAACGATGAAGATCTGTTCAAAGCATCAGTAAAAAACATCGCACATTATTCCAGGTTAAAACACTACCTCTACCACGAAACACTAAATAATTTACAGGATTACCACATGGAAAGCACGGTGGAGACACAACTACAAAGTCTCCTCCATAATATTGACATACTCACGGAAAGGTCATTGCTGGATCAGGCAACCATACAATTGCGAAAAGCAAAGAAAATAGCCCTGCGTTATGAAAAGTTCATGATGCTGCTGAATTTGATCGACATTGAAAAACGCATGATATCCAATGTGATCAATGAGGAGCAACTTATTAAACTTGAGCAGGAAGAACAGAATACATTGGACCGGATCCAGGAGATTATCAAATACCAGAATTTGTCTTACCGGGTATTTCACATATACCGCCTGACCCTTTCCCAAACGGACAATGATGGAAAACGCAAAACCCAGGAACTGATTGAACGTTACTTATCTGATTCAAACCCAACACCTCAGTCCTTCCTGGCCCACCGCCACCGTTTACATTGTACCAGCATTGCCTATGTGGCCTTAAAAGACTACGAACGAGCGTTTGAGTTCCGTGCCAGCGAACTGGCATTGTTCGAAGCCAATGATCATATGATTGGAGAATACCTGCGAATGTACCAGGTTGGTCTCAACAACATTCTTGAGCTGTGTAATTTCCTGCTGAAGAACGAGGAATTTATGGTTTACACAAAGAAACTAAGGGATATTCTTGACCATCCCGGCTACCACCACACACCTTTTCAAAAAGACCATCTGTTTGCCTCCATTCATGAAAACGTATTGTCGTGGCATGTTGACCGTGGAGAATTCGACAAGGCCATCACACATATTGAGGCAATGGATATCGAGGCGGTAGAACGGCTCCCTTATCCATATCAATTAAAGAAACGAAGCATCTATTTTTATATGGCCATGGCCTATTTTGGCATCAGAGCGTATTCCGAAGCGTTGAAGTGGGTCAATCAGGTACTTAACCAACCTGGCGAGAACCTCGATAGCAATATTTTGAGTTCCGCCCGGTTACTCAATATCTTGATTCACCTGGAACTAAACAACATGGACCTTGTGGACAGCGAAATCCGCAATTACCAATATTACCTCAAAAAGAAAAAGAGCCCGCTAAAGTCGGAATTACTTCTGATACAATTTATCAAACTATTAAATGATGCCAGCGACTTACACGAATTGCAGGAAAAATTCTCCTCGCTGCAATCCCAACTGGACACACTGAAGGATGAAAACGACGAAGCATGGTTTATGCATCTTTCAAAATTACCCGTTTGGCTGGAAAGACGCGTCGTAAAGAATACACACCAAAGCCGAAGTTAAAATCAGAGGAGGGAAATCCACCTGTGGTCATGTCCGTCTTCAACGCGCAGGAATCAAAAAGGCAATATCGCCTGTTTCCCGGTCCGGCGGAACGACTGAAGTAAGGCCTATGATTAACCGCCGTTGCCAGGCGCCTCTATTCACATGACCCACTTCTAATGTCAAGCAACCCAGTGGCCGTAGGTAAGTGAGGTTGCTAACACCCCGTGTGGTTGGATGGTGGTTGGATGCACCGCCGTTAAAGGACCTAAAACAGCACTCCTCATCGGAATCACCACAGGTGGATATAGAAAAAATGTTCTTCGTTTATCCCGAAATATTTCAAAGAATTTCTGCCGACTTATGACGACGAATGAGAAAAAATCAACAAGAAAAAGTATTACATGCCACTAATGATCCAAAACTAAGATGCCCCCCATCATATAAAAAACGATATTTTCATTATTTTTACATGTTTAAAAGACATATATCATTCATATTAATCTGTATATGTGTTTATTAAAAACAAATAAATAACCTATTTCATTTACAAATTGAAGATTTTCAACAAAGGACGACGGAGAACAACGCAACTGTAGGTAAAAACCAGGTCATCGCCCATGCCACGAACGGTTTCAAATGACTTATTCGACCTTATCCGGTCCATGAGCAGGAATGAAAAGATTTATTTTAAAAGGTATGCAAAACGGCATGCGGATAACCACAACAATAATTATATCCGGCTATTCGACCTGATCGATGAGCAACCTGAATACAATGAACAAAAGCTGGCCGCCAGAGGGTTTCCAAAGGATGGCCTCGCCAGGACCAAAAACTATCTTCACAAAACCATTCTTGAAACCCTGCAGAACTATCATGCGGAAAACAAGGTGGAAACCATCCTGAAGAACCAGCTCGCACAGGTTCAGATTCTGTTTGAAAAAACCCTCTTTGACCAGGCCGGAAAACTGGTGGTAAAAACCAAAAAACTGGCATCGGAATACGATGAATTTCCGGTTCTGCTCGAAGCGTTAAAATGGGAAATTCGCTTATATGGAAACGATCTCAACTTCAAGCGGATCGAACGTATCAATGCCGAACAGAAGAAGATCATCGACAAGTTCAATGAGTTTCTGGAAATGGAAAGCTTATCAAACATCATGTTCGGAATCTTTCGCAGTGAGGGGTACACCGGAAAAAAGGTTGTCCTTGACCGCATAGAACAGATCATTCAACACCCACGTTTGCAGGAGAGCGAACACAAACTCACCTCTTTCCTGAGCGTTCAGCATTACCACTCTGTTTTTGGCTTGTACCACTTTATCACCGGCAACTTTCAACAAGCCTATGAGTACAGGTTAAAGAAGGTCAGTGCTTTCGATGCGCAGCCCAAGTATATTACGGAATATTTCCAGCGATACTGGCGATCCATCTTCGAAGCATGTGCACTATGTTCCCTTTTATATAAAGAAGATGAATTCAACAGACTGCTAACCAAACTCCGGCATGTACTTTCTGCCTATCAAAAATCAATATCAAGGGAAACACATGCCCTAATCGAGCAGTTCATTTTCATTTACCAGCTACAATTTTACAACCATCAGGGCTCGTTTGAAAAAGCACACGACTGCATTATAAATCAGTATCCCCATTTGAAGAAGTCAGAAACCATGCTGGGAAAGGCCGATAGCATGACCATCCTGAACCTTCTGGCCAGAGCCTATTTCGGTCATGGCAAGTTTCATGAATCCCTGAAAACAGTCCAACTGATCCTCAATCAGTCTGAACAGGATATCCCGGTAAACATTTACACCATGGCAAGGATCATCAAGTTGCTTTGCCTTTATGAGATACAGCAATACGACCTTCTTGATTCTCTCATGCGCTCTACCCTTTATCACTATGAAAAGAAGCGGTCAGACTTCAAACTGGAATTAACCATTATCCGCTATCTGCAAAGCCTGACATCATCACCCGACTCAAAGGCCCGGTCAAAGGTGCTCATGGAGATGAGATCAGACCTGCTCAAACTTAAGACGGAACCACACCAGTTCTTCTCTTTCCATGACTTCGATTTTATTGCCTGGGTAGATGCGCAATCAGGCCATGAAACATTTGGCGAGATCGTACGTCAAAATGTTAGGGTTGCCGCTGACAAGTCCTGACTTTCCGGTCACCCTGGAACATTCACTTCTTTTTTTATCTTTGCCTATCCCCACTTTGTGACAACAACGAATAACGATTTTTGGAACTATGGCGAAGAAAGCTGGAACGAAAAAGGATACCCGCGAAACCCACCTGTCTTTTGACGAATTCAAATATGCTGTCCTTAACGATTACCGAATTGCAAATGAAAGCCGCCAGGCTAGCATCCTCGGACGAAGGGAAGTCTTAACAGGCAAAGCCAAGTTTGGAATATTCGGAGACGGCAAGGAGGTGGCACAGCTGGCCATGGCCAAGCAGTTCCAACCCGGAGATTTCAGGTCGGGTTATTACCGCGATCAAACATTTATGATGGCCTGCGGGCTTCTCACCCTTGAAGCCTACTTCGCTCAATTGTATGCCAACACTGACCCCAGAGAAGAACCTGCATCCGCAGGACGTTCGATGACCGGACACTTTGCCACCCGGAACCTGAATGAGGACGGAACCTGGAAAGACCTTACCCAACAGAGAAATTCCTCTGCCGACATTTCACCCACGGCATCCCAGATGCCCAGGTTACTTGGTCTGGCTCAAGCCTCCAAACTCTTTCGAAATAACAACTCCCTGCACGCTTATCATCAATTTTCAAAGCAGGGCAATGAAGTCGCCTTCGGCACCATTGGGGATGCCAGCACATCGGAAGGTTTGTTTTTTGAAACCATCAATGCAGCAGGAGTACTCCAGGTACCAATGGCTGTTTCTGTCTGGGATGATGGATACGGAATATCCGTACCCAAGAAATACCAGACAACCAAAGAAAGCATCTCTGAAATACTACAGGGATTTCAAAGGGATAGCAAGTCTGCAGGTTACGAGCTCTTTAAGACCAGAGGCTGGGACTATCCGCATCTCTGTGAGACTTACGAAAAAGCCATTGGCATCTGTCGTGAGGAACATGTCCCCGTATTAATTCACGTTGAAGAGGTCACACAGCCACAAGGCCACTCCACCTCCGGATCGCACGAACGATATAAGTCAAAAGAACGCCTCTCATGGGCAGAGGAGTTCGATTGCATTAAAAAAATGAGGGAGTGGATCATCGAATCCGCCATTGCCACGGACGAGGAGCTACAGGAGATTGAGAAAACCGCGCTAAAAACGGCACGGAATGCGAAGAACACCGCATGGGAACGCTTCCAGGCACCCATTCGCAAAGAGCGCGAAGAGCTCCTTCCACTACTCAACCAACTGGCATCACACAGCGCCAACGGCGCCTTCATCCACAAACTAAGGGATGAACTTGTTGCCACACACGAGCCTGAAAGAAGGCACCTTTCTGCAGTCGCGAAAAAAGCCTTGCGCCTGGTAGCCGGTGAAGAAAACGCCGGTCGTCAGAAGTTGATCCAATGGCTGCGAAACGCACAATTGGAAAACTTTGACCGGTACGGATCATACCTATACAGTCAGAGTGATGAGTCCGCCCTACTCGTTGAAGAAGTTCAACCAACTTACGATGATGATGCACCGCTTGTAGACGGGCGGGAATTACTAAAGGAAAATTTTGACAAGCAGTTCGAAAAGAACCCGTTGATTGTAGCTTTCGGAGAGGACGTTGGGCAATTAGGGGGTGTAAACCAGGCCTTTGAAGGACTACAACTGAAATACGGTGAAGACCGGATCATGGACACCGGTATTCGCGAAGCAACCATTCTCGGACAAGGTGTGGGATTGGCCATGAGAGGTCTCAGACCAATTGCCGAAATCCAATACCTTGACTACCTCTTATATGCACTTCAGATCATCAGCGATGACCTGGCAACACTTTTGTGGAGAACCAAAGGTGGGCAAAAAGCTCCGGTTATCATCCGCACCAGGGGCCATCGCCTCGAAGGAATATGGCATGCCGGATCGCCCATGGGTACGATCATTCACTCTTTCCGTGGCGTGAACGTTTGTGTACCACGGGACATGACACAGGCAGCCGGATTTTACAATACCATTCTGAAATCCGATGAGCCCGCTCTGATCATCGAACCCCTGAACGGTTATCGCATGAAGGAACGGCTTCCTTCCAATCCGGGAGAATTTACCGTTCCACTAGGTGTCCCCGCCATTTTGCAGGAAGGGTCCGACGTGACGATCGTAACGTATGGCCCCCTCTGCCGGATCGCTATGCAAGCCGCAAAACATTTGGCCAATACAGGCATCAGCTGTGAGATCATCGATGTACAAACACTGTTACCTTTTGATGTAAACCAGTCCATCGTTGAATCACTCAAAAAAACCAATCGCATTCTTTTCCTTGACGAAGATGTGCCAGGCGGCGCCTCAGCCTATTTAATGCAGCAGGTATTGGAAGACCA
Source organism: Flavobacteriales bacterium (assembly GCA_020435415.1). Taxonomy (NCBI): domain Bacteria; kingdom Pseudomonadati; phylum Bacteroidota; class Flavobacteriia; order Flavobacteriales; species Flavobacteriales bacterium. Next base: position 3,070 of record JAGQZQ010000036.1, on the reverse strand, counting down.
GGGAGGTTACAACTACCTGGACTCAAAGCCGGTAACACTGGCAGCTAAGGCCCACCGCACCGCTTATGGCTCTGATGGCGATTACTTCTCCAAGCCGAATGAAGAAGATATTTTCGATGCGGTATACACCATGATGCACGAATCAGACCCGGAGCAATTCCCGTCATTGTATTAGCAATCATAACGTAAATACCATCCTTACCACCGGACCTTCATGACCAGAATCACAGAATCCTCTTCCCGGTTCGATGACCTGGAAAAAATGTCGGTCCATGAGATTCTGACCGGAATCAACAAGGAAGACCATGTCGTTGCCGATGCCGTTGAAAAAGCTATCCCCGAAATTGAACGGTTGGTGGAAGCGGTTCTTGTGAATATGCAAAACGGCGGGCGTCTTTTCTACCTGGGCGCAGGTACCAGCGGCAGGTTAGGCATCGTTGATGCGTCAGAATGCCCCCCTACTTTCGGTGTAAATCATGGCCTGGTGATCGGCTTGATCGCAGGCGGTGATCAGGCTATCAGAAAGGCCGTAGAGTTTGCAGAGGATAACGCAGAAGGTGGCTGGAAGGACCTGTTATCACATAATGTCACAACCTCTGATTCCGTCATTGGCATCGCAGCATCCGGCACCACACCTTACGTGGTTGGCGCCATGAAACACTGCAATCAAAATGGCATACTGACAGGCGGTATTACCTGTAACCCGGACAGTCCGCTGGCCAATGAAGCACGCTATCCGGTAGTGCTGAATGTTGGACCCGAATTCGTCACCGGAAGCACCAGAATGAAAAGCGGTACCGCACAGAAACTCACCCTCAACATGATCTCCACCGCACTGATGATACGCCTTGGCAGAGTAAAAGGCAACCGCATGGTAGATATGCAACTGAGCAATGATAAACTTTGGGAACGTGGAATACGTATGCTTAAGGAAGGATTGGGGTGCAATGAAACCGAAGCGCGCCAATTGCTCGTAAAATACGGAAGTGTGCGCGCCGCTTTGGATGCCACACAGAAAAAATGATGACCCGCACAAATGCATACGCTCGAACCATACTTCAACTGGCGTAACCTCTACATTGCAGATGAAGATCCCCGCTCTCCGTTTTATGACCGGGAATACTCAGAGTTCGAATACTCACAAACCATCTACAATCACTACATTCACCCGCAGTGGGATAACATCGGCTCCCCTACACTGTACATCAAGATTTTGTTTGCCGACTACGAAGAAGGCTTTGCAATCATTGAACTTATCGGAGAGTGGAATGACTGTCTTTACAACGACATCATGACATTAAAACGAGACATCATAGAACACCTCAGCAGTGAAGGCATTAACAAATACATCCTCATCGGTGAAAATGTGCTGAACTTCCATGCCTCGGACGACTGTTACTATGAGGAGTGGTTTGATGATGTGGAAGATGGCTGGATCGCCATGGTTAATTTCAGGGAACATGTGCTGGACGAATTTCGCCGATATAACATCGATTCGTATTTTGTCATGGGAGGCCAACTCAATCAGACCGACTGGCGCACCTACGACCCCGTCCAGCTATACGGCATTATTGAAAGCTTCGTACAGCGAAGGATCAGCATTGCCTGAGGCCCGATACCCGCTCAAAATATTACCTTTGGGCAAAAAAAAGATGATTTCCCCAAACGACCCATCCCTTGCATCCTGGATCAAAGTAGATAAAGAGAGTGATTTCCCGATTCAGAATATTCCTTTCGGTATTTGTCATACCCAAAAGGATTCAGCTCCAAGACCCTGCACCCGCATAGGAGACACGGTTATTGACCTCAGGGCACTCGCCGGTCTGGGATATCTGAGTAATTGTGACGTTGATCTCTCAATCTTCGACCAACCCAACCTGAATGCCTTCTTTGATTGCGGGCGCCCCTCCATTTCCAGAGTCAGAAATGCACTTTCCGTATTATTCCGCGAAGGCAGCACCGCCCTGAAGGATCATCCGGATCACATTCAGAAAGTTTGCATTCCTGTTGAACAAACGGTAGCCGATCTGCCCGTAAAGATCGGAGACTACACCGATTTCTACAGCAGCATCGAACATGCGACCAACATAGGAAAGATGTTCCGCGACCCGGCAAATGCCCTGCTTCCAAACTGGAAACACATCCCCGTTGGTTATCACGGCAGATCCTCATCCATCATTGTATCCGAACAGCCCATACACCGTCCGAAAGGTCAGTACAAAGCCGATGAGGATACACTCCCCTCTTTCGGCCCTTGCCGTCTCCTGGATTTCGAACTGGAAACCGCTTTTATCACATGCACCCCGAACCAATTGGGCCAGTCCATTACCACAGGCCAGGCACCTGAGCATATTGTAGGATTTGTATTATTCAACGACTGGTCCGCCCGGGACATTCAGAAATGGGAATACGTCCCCCTCGGTCCCTTTCTTTCCAAAAATTTTGCCTCCTCCATCTCGCCCTGGGTGGTAACACTGGACGCCCTGGAACCTTTCCGTGTAAGCGGACCCGAACAAGACCCACCCGTTCTTCCCTATCTACGTTACACCGGTAAGTGGCATTATGACATCGGCCTTGAAGTGCTGATCCAACCTGAAGGCGGCGAACCAACAAGGGTTTCCGAATCCAACTTTAAATATATGTATTGGAATATTTGTCAACAATTGGCCCATCATACGGTCAACGGCTGCAACATTCAAACGGGAGACATGTATGGTTCGGGCACCATCAGCGGCGCTGATCAATCTTCCCTCGGTTCTATGATGGAGATCACCTGGCGCGGCACCCGTCCGGTAAAGATGAGCGACGGCACCGAAAGAAAATTCATCCAGGACAATGATACGGTGATCATCCGCGGTCACGCAGTAAAGGATGGCGTTCGCATCGGTTTCGGAGAAGTGAAAACTAAAGTATTGCCAGCGAATTAGTACTGAGTAGTTAGTAGATAGTCCTTAGTTAACGGTAACCTGAATCTCCCCTACTAACTACTAACTACTAACGCGTTGACCACTTAGGCATGTTGAAAAGAATGTTGAGAATCGGGCAAAAAAAAGTCGTGCAAACAACTGAA
>JAGQZQ010000035.1 GCA_020435415.1 Flavobacteriales bacterium | reverse complement strand
CAGTCTGGAAGAAAGCCGCCGGGTAATCAAATGAATGAAATTAGCCAAACGTTTTCTGCGCCGGTTAAAATTGGTGCGGTGCGGAAGATCGGGAAACTTGCTTGCATAATCACTTTGCAATTTGCTCCAGAAATAATTCTCTGAATCAATCCCCAAAGCTTCGCAGCACAAGCTCAGAGCGATAATGCGGGCGTCGCTCATCTTTGGTTTATAGCTGTAGGATTGCAGGTTACCATCTTTGTTTAAATCTTTTCCCAGGGCTTCTTTGGTAATCTTATAAAACTTTTGAAAATTGCTGGACAAGTCGTGCATAATGTAGATGTTTTTGTCGTTATTAATATCTACAATATACTGATATTCAGTTGTTTGCACGACTTTTTTTTGCCCGATTCTCAACATTCTTTTCAACATGCCTAAGTGGTCAACGCGTTAGTCATTAGTAGATAGGCAATGGTAGATTCCCGTCGTTAGGCGAAGGTTGTACCTTCGTCTGCCTATCCTGTAGCTTAAAGCTACCTCCTATATCTCAGCTAAAATTGCTACTAGTTGAGGAATCGGCGCAGAATATCATACCAAAGCAGAATGCTTTGAACATAATCAGACGAAGGTACAACCTTCGCCCAACACCACGGTATTTCCATTTACAGACTCCATATAACTTCCCGTGCAAAGTGGTCAAGGGGTTAGTCATTAGTAAATAGGCAATGGCAGATTCCCGTCGTTGCTATCTACTAACTACTCAGTACTAACTACTATCTTTACATTATGGATAAACTTGATATACTCGCCTTCGGTGCCCATCCTGATGATGTGGAGTTGGGGTGCGCCGGTACATTGATCACTCATATCTCCAAGGGTCGGAAGGCCGGCGTGGTTGATTTGACCCAGGGAGAGCTTGGGACCCGTGGTAATGCAAAGTTAAGACTGGAGGAAGCACAGGCTGCGTCTTCTATCATGGGATTGGCTGTTCGTGAAAACCTCGGTTTCCGTGATGGTTTTTTTGTGAACGATGAGCCACATCAGTTAAAGGTGATCTCAGTTATCAGAAAGTATCGTCCGGAAATTATCCTGATGCCCGCACCTCATGACCGGCATCCGGACCACGGCCGTTCCGCAAAACTGATATCAGATGCTTGTTTTCTGTCGGGGTTGGAAAAGATTGATACGAAACAGGAGGCCTGGCGTCCCAAAGCCGCGTATCACTACATCCAGTTTATGGAAATAAAGCCGGATTTCATTGTGGATATAAGTGAAGCTTACGCAAAAAAAATGGAAGCCATCGGTGCCTACGGATCTCAGTTTTACAACCCTGATTCTGACGAGCCGCAAACGCTCATATCTACCAAAGCGTTTATGGATCTGGTAACTTCCCGTTCGGTGAACCTCGGTGCATATATCGGGGCAAGCCATGGCGAAGGTTTTATTACACAGAGGTATCCCGGCGTAAAAAATTTATTTGACCTTATATAAATTAAGATCACTGTAAAACAAAAAAACCGCTTCCCAAATGAGAAGCGGTTTTTTTATGAGATGTTGATATTTACTGAACAACCAATTTGCGGGTAACTACAAAGCCACCGGCCTGAATGTTGCAGAAATAAATACCATTGGTGAGTTCACCACGTGATACATTGATCCCGTGACTTCCCGCTGGAAGTTTACCGATCTCCTGAACACGAACCACTTGTCCCATCATATTGGTGATGGACAAACTGACTTTGGTGGATTGCATGAGTTCAAGCGGAAGCGTGGTATTCTCAGTAAACGGATTCGGGTAGCTGTTTCCCAGTGCAAACACATTGTTTTGTTTGTCCTCAATGCTGTTTGTGAAGTCGCTGTCAGAAAAGCACAGTCCGTCGATATACTTCATTTGCGTGGGTGCAAGCAGATCGGCGATATCCGGCACGTACTGATAAGATACCGGTACGCAATAAGTACCTGCGCTTTCAATAACATAGTATGATACATTACCGAAAGTAACTGAACCGTCTGCTGATGAACCTGCAGTAAAATTGTAGGAAGGAGTACCATAGACAGGATGCGGACGGGGTGCAGTCCAAAGATCATTGTCTATATCATAACCACGCATGTTTACATCAGGAAAGAGGTTTTCAACACCGCTGCCAAAAGTCAAGGTATCCGTATCAAACCAGACATAGAATAGTTTGGAACCGTCAGCGGTGGTGGCGATGTGTGGACGGCTGTCTTCCGCAATGGCATTCGAGCCTTGTCCGAAGTTGCCCCGGAATGTTTGTGGTTTGGCAACCAGGTTGGCCATCCAGGTTGTACCTCCGTCGTTGGTGGTGATGTCAAAAAGACCCCAGAAGCCGGGACCGTTTAAAATGCTCCATGAATTGTTGCTTCCTCCAACGGCCACAAATACGTGTGGGTTGCCATTTTTATCCACAGCAATATCATGTTCGAAAGCGGTGGTGAATTTGGTCAGACCGGTGCCCAGACTATCATCAATATTTGGCAGGGTTGAGATGGGCACATCAATGGCGCTGCCCCATGTCGCACCACCATCCGTGGTCTTGTAAAAAGTAAGATAGTAAGCGGAATCCGATTCCAGGGTGAAACTGGTATGTCCGATAATGGATATCCAACCGGTTGTACCGTTGGGTGCAAAGGCGATTTTGGTCTCAACGGGTAGAATATTTGCTGTATCCAGACCCACGCTAACCGTGTGAGGAAGTGAACTGCGGGTCAGATCTACATCCGAGGTTCCGGTGTTGAACGTAAACTTCAGCAGGTTCAAATTGCCTGTGTACGGATTGGTGGTGTTGCTGAAGTCACTGGAGTGCGCAATGCTGAAAAGTGGTCCGCCGTTGGCAACCGCATGAAATCCATCAGGTATTCCATGATAATATGGCGCCGCTGTAGAATCTTCATGCTGGGTGGCGGTTTGAGTCGTATCCAAAGATTGAACACCATACCCGATGCCGCCCCATGAACCACCGTTGGTGGTGGTAAGCGTAGGTACGCAATAGACAAGGTAAGCATTGCCGGGGTCTGTATTGCCGGATGGATTATAGATCGCACTCTGAGGATACCGGGCGTTATTTGATAATGGGGAATGCAAGGTGGGATCATACAGGTTGCCCAGGTTGTTGCTCCATGTTACACCGCCGTCCTGAGACATGTCGAATAAAATATAACCTGAACCGGGAGCCGAAGGCGTTACCGCCGGATCGGCACGGTGTGAAAAAGTAAGGGAATTGATGCCGGGTTCATACCACAGGTAGGTCTTGCCTCCGAATCCGCAAGTGTAAGCATTCCCCGCATTGCCGATATCAATAACGGATATGGACGAATTTACCGAATTGTTGTTTGGTGATTTCCGGAAGGGAATCGCATTGTGCTCATTCCCTGCATCCTGTTCTACCAATGCTTCCCGGCTGACTGCCTTCGAAGTTTGTTGTTGCTGGTGCTGAGCCATGCCTGCAATACTGCACAGGCCCAACACAACGAGTAGCTGTGTTTTCATAGCGTTAGGGTTAATTAAGAAAAAGTTTGTGTAATGCCTAAACAAACATATGAACTGGCAACTGTTGATCCAAGAAATCCAGGAAATTTTTTACAGAGTGAAAACCACCGTGCATCATTGCATGAGGATGCCGCTAAAACTTGTCATATACACAATGAAAAAAACAAGGCTGCGGCCAGCGCAAGGGACCATGTGATGAGTCTTCTGACCGGGATATAGTCTTCTGCCGGTATGCCCAGATTCTTCCGGTTGTACCGGATCAGTAGCCATTTCTCAAGTGAGAACGCCACCACGGTTCCTACGGCAACACCCGGCATATCCATGAAATAAACAAGCACCAGGCTCACCACTACGTTGGTGATTACCTCAATCACTGCCAGTTTTGGAATAACACGTTGCAGGCCCTTGCCGATGATCACTGTTTGCGGAAATACCAGTCTGGGGATCACAAGCAACAGGTATATATTAAAGATCAATGCGCTCTTCACGAATCGATCCCCGAATACCAGAGGGTAAAGCCATTGACTGGTGATCATCAGAATGATCGCAACCGGCATGATCCTGTTGATAAGGCGGGATGATCGTTCTCGCAGTTCCGACAAACGATCGGGGTTGTCATCCGCTGCTATTCTCGCAACCATGGCATGACTCAGACCTGTAGCCAGCAACACCGCAAGGGGGAACTCACGCGCTCCATAGCGGAACAGGGCAAATTCCCCGTCTCCGAAATAACCGGATATCACCAGCCCATCAATATATTCTGCGGAGCCGGATACCAATGCGGCAAGTGCCAGTGGCCATGCAGCCCGCGCGATGGTTATCATGCCTTTGCTGATTCCGGTCCACTCAATTTCCCGCAACACCAGAATACCAACCCACACAAACCTGAACCCTGCAGCCAGTAAAAGACCTTGAATGCACCAATCAATTCTGTGTGCATTCATAGCAGGGTAAGCGACCATCAACCACAATAGAGCATGCGAAAACACACTAAGACGGAGAAGTCCCCGGGTGTTTTTTTTGATGAAGTATATATACTCACCCAGGTAAGATGGTAGCATGAGACACGTATACAGAAAGGCCAGGGTGATAAGCTGTGGCTCCTCATTATGAATACGGAGATATACCACCGCTGCCAATCCCGATATGACGGCCATAATCTGCGACCATATGAATGCATGTGCAATCCCGGGTACTTTTGAACGGGTAGATGGCATTTTACCGGTTCCGGCCATCAGCCCCTGGTGAAGTCCTCCCACCCAAAAGTAGCTGGTAGCGGCCACTGCAAACAGGATCAATTCAAACCGTCCGATATCTCCAACAGGCATGCCACTCCTTGCCAGCGTTACCCCGATGCCAAGGAGTGTTCCATAGCGGATTACCTGGTGAATTTGCAGTGCACTTACCTCATCCGGTCGCTTCATTTTTGATCAGGGTATACGGTCCGAAACCATGATGTAAACATAATCACTCCCGCCAAAAGATAAAGAATGGCTATGAGGGTGGGATGAAAAATCCACCAGGCGCGGACGTCTGTATCAAAATGAAACCGGTGCACATTCCAATAGTGCATATAGTGCATGACCCCTTCGAGGTTCAGCAGACAGGCCAATGACAGCAACAACCAGGCAACGTATTTTCTTGTAAACAATACATAACCCGATAACAACCACATCGAGGCCTGGATGTAACGTTCATGCATCTGGGTATTGAAGAAGAAGAAAACAAAGCCGATGAGTGCCATCGTTAATAATAAGGTTTCCGGAGCCGGTTCTTTGTCGATTGGATCCTTCACTCGTTTCCTTATCATGGGCCATAACAGACACGCAGATAAGCCGGCGAAAAAAAGCAATCCCCAATTCCGCAATGTCATTCCTGCAAAATGAAGGGTGTCGCTGGTTTGATAAGGATCATCCGGTAAAGTCAGGTACCAGATGTTATATGCATGAAGGGATGCACTGTGATAAAAGTCAATACTACGTTGCCAGGGAGCGAGGATGGCTTCCTGCCATGTACCCGCGAGAAAGAAGGGCATCCATAACAGCAATTGAAGCACGGCAACCGACAGAGCTGTGAACAGCCAGTGACGGCCCTTGGGTTTGTGATAAAGCCAAATGAATAATATCAATGGCGGTAGAAATATGATCGATTGCAGTTTTGCATTCAATGCCAATGTCCATGCCAGGGAGGCTGGTATAATCGAACCTTTCCATGCGAGCCAGCTTGCGAGGCATATGAAGAAAACAGGAATGGCGTCATATTGGCCCCAGATCACAGTGTTGTACCAAAGGGCAGGGTTCAGCCAGATCATCAGAATGGTCCGCCAATTTTTCAGGGTCATCTTGCTCCAGTGAAATAAGAGAATGAGCATGCCCAGGTCAAAAAGGTAGACCAGTCCTTTGAATTGGTTAATGGAGGTCATGTTCAGATTTTCTTTACCGGGAAAGAAAAGCGTGAAGAATTTGATCAGGTATAGGATGAGAGGCGGGTAGTTGACTTCGGGATTGTCATAAATGTGCCCCACCCCTTTTTCGATGATGGTATGTGCCCAGCTGAGGGTAAAGTACTTGTCATAACCGGAGTCAGGCATGAACCACATGAATAGGATCCATACAACGGCAGCCGCGGCTGACATATTAAGAAGTGTGGACCTCAGTGGCTTCAGTGCTGGATGTTTTTCGTTTTAAGCCTGATGGAATTACCGATCACAATGACATCGGAAAAGGCCATGGTCAGTGCAGCGATCATAGGGTTTAGTAAACCAACCGCAGCTACCGGAATGGCAAGTACATTATAAAAGAAAGCCCAGAATAAATTTTGTTTGATAGTCTTTAGTGTGTGGCGACTTACCCGGCATGCAGTGACCAATTGCTGAAGATCCTTTTCGCTCAGAAGAACCACTTGTGCTGCCTGTATGGCTGCTTGTGTGGCATTCCCGATTGAAATTCCCACGGAAGCCCTGGCCAGGGCAGGGGCATCATTTACACCGTCTCCCACCATGGCCGTGGGTTTCTCTTTTGATAATCTGGTGATGGTGTTGAGTTTTTCTTCCGGCTGTTGCTCTGCATAGACTTCCTGTATGCCGCACCGGGCAGCCACACTTTCTGCTTTCTCACGGTGATCCCCGCTTAACATGATGGTATGGATTCCCATTGCTTGCAAATCACCGATCGACCGGGAAACATGATCTTTTATTTCGTCCTCAATCTGAATCGTGGCCATCAGTTTTTCATTTTTTGCAAGGAGCACCGTAATGTTTGATGACCTGTCGAAATCTTCCACATGAACAAAATCGGGCGATCCAAGTTTGTATACCGTTCCATCCGGCAGCGTTCCGGACATACCACCGCCCCTGGTCTCTTTTACTTCTTCAAACGAGATGGCTTGTTCACCCGAAAGTTCACGGGTTAATGATTTGGCGATCGGATGGTTGCTCCGGCTTTCAAGGGAATAAACCAGGCGCTTGATTTCAGATTTGTCATAGCCATTTACTACGTGCAATTCTTTGATCTTAAAATGACCGGTAGTGAGTGTACCGGTTTTATCAAATACCACCTGTTCGATGGTGGCCAGGGTTTCCAGCGTTTGTCCACCTTTGATCAATACACCGTTTTTGGCAGCCCGTCCAATACCGGCCATGACAGCAGTAGGGGTGGCCAGTCCCATCGCACATGGACAAGAGATCACCAGCACGGCAATGCTATTCATGATGGCTTGCTCTGTGGAAATCCCTGCAAGTCCCCATGAAATTAAAAAAGTGATTAGTGATGCGAGTAACACGGCAGGTACAAAAATGGCGCTTACCTTATCGCCAAGTCTCTGGATATGGGGCTTGGATATTTGAGCGGTTCTCACCAGTTCAATGATGTGTGATAACAGTGTATCGTTTCCGACTTTTTCGGCTTTCATCTGGAGGTTGCCATTCGTTAGCAGGGTGCCTCCGGTAACTTCATCACCTTTCATTTTTTCTACCGGGACACTTTCTCCGGTGATCATGCTTTCGTCCAGAGAACCTTCCCCTTGAATGATCATGCCATCCGCCGGAACCTTATCACCCATATTAATCTGCAATACATCATCTTTTCTGATCTCGGAGAACTTTACCGTTTCGGTTGTTCCATCGGGAAGTACCCTGGTAGCCTTGCTGTGTTGTATTTTTTTTAACTCACTTAAAGCGGTCGTGGTTTGGTTTACAGAGCGTTCTTCAATGTAATTGCCAAGAAGGATCAGGGTGATAATCGTTGCCGCGGTTTCGAAGTAAAGATATTGATGCATCATGGGGGTGCCGTAATACATCATGGTTCCCGCTAAACTGTAGAAGAAGGCCGCAGATGAACCAATGGTGATCAGTACATCCATGTTGGGGCTACCCATTTTTATCGAAGAGAATGCACTTTTTCCGAATACGCGGATCCCGGTGATGAACACAGGTAAACACAACGCCAGTTGCAGATAAGCATTTTGCAGAAAGTGATCTTTGGGAAGAAACATATGTAGAAAAAGCGGTACCGTAAATACGGTGCAAAACAACAGCGCCTGACGATTCTTGTGATTGTGGTGATGCGCCTCATGTTCGTCGGTTCCCGTTTCTTCCTGCTTTTCAACGGTAGCATGGTACCCCAGTTGATCTATGGATGAAGCCAATTCTTCTGCTGAATGACTGCCCGGGTGGGTTATGGTCGCTTCTTTGTTCAGGAAATCAACGGTGACACCATCCGCGCCTACCTGCTTCAACCGCTTGGTTACCGTAGAGGCGCAATTGGCACAAGTCATTCCCTCTACCTTGAGTTTAATGGTGTTCTGATTGTCCATATAACAAAGGTAAGAAATTGAAAAACCCACATGTGTGGCGAAGCGATGGTCAAATCGAAATTTTATTTACTTTTGCAAACCTTTCGGGGGAGGAATGCCCTCGTAAACGGTGGCTGTAGCTCAGCTGGTTAGAGCATCAGATTGTGGTTCTGAGGGTCGCCGGTTCGAACCCGGTCAGCCACCCGGAAAAAACCCCGCATGTGCGGGGTTTTTTGTTTTAAGCCTTTCGTATACATAGTAAATGTTGTGATTCTCACGATAGCCCGGTCAGGTAAAAGTTAAAATGGAACATTCCGATCTTTTATTATTTTTGTGTCAAAGATTGATCAATCATGCAAGCACCTAACCCAAATCCAGCAGGAGAAATATTCGCAGGCGTTTACGCTGCCGTTTTAGCACTTGCGTGGACGGCACTCATTATCTTCGGATAAGAGCCTGAGTTTTATATCTCATCCCGCCTTCTCTAAAAGGGCGGTCGTCAGCTTCCGATATTCTACGGTGGATTGTCGCGTATGCTTAATGCAACGTGATCAGGTATTATGGCGTGTAGGATTCAAAAATATAAAATGGACTATCGTCCGGTCTGAAAAGTTTTATCTTCCCTACCTTATCATCATTACAGGCCTGATGTTTTTCTAACTCCGGTCCGAACCAGATAGCCTTCCCCTGGCGGTTATACATCCAGCCCTCCTCTGCAAACATATCAGCTCCACTGGAAAAAATACCCGTTGGACTGAACGAGTCATGAAGAATCACGACCTCGTTGGATAACCGGGGTAACTCGCCCCGCCGAACGGCTATGTCATTACATGCAATGGTATACGGGTGAACGGGGCCTGATGATTCTTTGAGGCGAATGGAAAACTCGTACCAATTATTCGGAATTACAAAATCAAAAAAACGAAGTGTTTGGGAATCCTGCGAATCGTAGGTAAATAACAAAGGTCGTTCTTAGCCAAAATATGAAAAGAAACCGATCTCTGTCCATGCGTCTTTTATGGTTCGGCTGGATCCCAGGCGCAATGAGAAAAAGTCGCATTCGGTTTTGCTTTTTTCCGTTGGAATGGCATTTACCCGCATCCGGAACCGGACACCGGTCCAGTCCTTGGCCCGTTCGGTCATAAACGATCTTATCCGCCCGGGTCCGCCATCGAAGTTCTTGTCGATCCGCGACCATTGCACATGATCAGGGTGATCTTCAAACGTTCGATCCGGTAGCTGAAAGCCCAGTTCCTGTGTGGTTCTGGGGCCCGAGAACCCTGGGATCACTTCAAGCATGTAATATCTTTTGTGTGGTTAGATGGTCCGGAGGAGGCTCACCCAGCATTCCTTTCTGAAATAAGCCGACCATGTTCAATCGCTTGTTAACAAAGATAAAAAAGTAATTGAGGTATGCAAGACTGGATGTTGCCGTACATCATTTTTCTCTTTCGTGAATGTGAAGAATATCTACCTTTGCGTATGCACGACAGTATCCTGATTCTTGATTTCGGTTCACAGTATACCCAATTGATCGCCAGGCGAGTGAGGGAGCTGAATGTTTACTGTGAAATATTTCCATTTAACGACTTTCCGGAACCCGGTCCCAATGTAAAGGGTGTTATCCTTTCCGGGAGCCCATCCTCTGTCAGAGATCCCAAAGCTCCGGTACCCAGACTTAATGGTGTACGTGGCAATCTGCCGTTGTTAGGCGTTTGCTATGGCGCACAATACCTGGCGCATGCGGATGGTGGCGAAGTGCAGGCTTCGGAAACGAGGGAGTTCGGTCGGGCACACCTACAGTTTGTAGACAACGAAAATCCCTTGTTAAGGGGACTGGAAAAAGGAAGCCAGGTATGGATGTCTCACGGCGATACCATCAGGCGAATCCCGGACTCGTTCAAGCCAATCGCAAGCACACCTGATGTGGAAGTGGCGGCATTTGTCATAGATGGGGAACCTACGTACGGAATTCAGTTTCACCCGGAGGTCACCCACAGCGAGCATGGCAAGGTGTTATTGGAAAATTTTGTTGTCAATATATGCGGTTGCGGCCAGGATTGGACTCCCGATTCATACATCGAAGAAACGGAAGCCAGCCTTAAGAAAACCATTGGCACAGATAAAGTGGTTTTGGGGCTTTCAGGGGGTGTTGATTCAACGGTAGCCGCGATGCTGCTACACGGTGCGATTGGCGATCAGCTGCATTGTATCTTCGTGGATAACGGGCTTCTGAGAAAAAACGAATTCACAGATGTGCTGGATCAATATCGTGATCTGGGACTCAATGTGACCGGTGTGGATGCCAAAGACAAATTCCTGAATGAGTTGAAAGGCGTGAGTGATCCGGAACAAAAGCGCAAGATCATCGGTCGTGTGTTCATAGAGGTTTTTGACCAGGAGGCGCACCGCATTAAAGATGTTAAGTGGTTAGGGCAGGGCACCATTTATCCCGATGTGATAGAATCTGTTTCCGTGAAGGGACCCTCGGCCACTATCAAGTCACACCACAATGTCGGTGGACTCCCGGATTTTATGAAACTTAAGGTTATTGAGCCTCTTAAATTCCTGTTTAAGGATGAGGTGAGAAATGTAGGTCGGGCATTGAAGCTTCCTGATGAACGTCTCGGACGACACCCCTTTCCGGGACCCGGTCTGGCCATTCGGATATTGGGAGATATCACACCGGAAAAAGTGAGAATACTCCAGGAAGTGGATCACATTTTTATTCAGAACCTTATCAAGCATAATTTGTACGACACTACCTGGCAGGCCGGGGCTATTTTCCTTCCCGTGCAATCCGTGGGAGTGATGGGTGATGAGCGAACTTATGAAAATGCCGTTTGCCTGAGGGCCGTCACTTCCGTAGACGGGATGACCGCCGATTGGTGTCATCTGCCTTATGAGTTTCTTGGGAAGGTCTCAAATGAGATCATTAATAAGGTCAAGGGGGTAAACCGCGTTGTATATGATATAAGTTCTAAACCTCCTGCAACGATCGAATGGGAATAACTAAAATACCACTGCAGTTGAAGTATGTGAAGCTTGTCGTTTTTATGACCGGTCTCATGTTGTGCTGTACGCCTGGTCAGACAAGCGCGCAGGTTGATCAGGTGTCAGATACCATTGTAGAGAATGGCAAGACCTTTAAGCGGGTATACATCGAGAAAGGGATGACGCTCTACGCGCTTTCCAGAAAATACGGCGTTGAGATCACCCAAATTCTTGATGACAATGAGGAAGTGAAAAAGAAGGGGCTTAAAGAAGGTCAGTGGGTTCTTATTCCGGTTGCTTCATCACCGATAAAAAAGAATAAGCAGAAGATGGCGGAAAACCGGAATCCGCCGGATGTGAAGACCGGGCCGGCACCACGACCGACAGGCTTTACATACCATACTGTTGAGAAAGGGGAGACCATGTACTCCATTGCCAGGGAGTATGGATTAACCATAGATAGGATCACCATGGAAAATCCGGAACTCAGGCAAGACGGATTGAAGGCTGGCATGGAACTGAGGATTCCGGTTGTAGCGGCAGAAAGGATCGCCATGGAAGATTGGCCCGCACCCGACAGCACAGTGAATGGCCTTTTTCCGGATACCAACCTTGCTGCCCCCGGGAATTACAATCTTGCATTGTTCCTTCCCCTTTATCTGGATGAAAATGACACGCTGAGGAAAAAGCGGCTTGAATCTACCCAACCAGCAGATCATCCCTATGCACAGGAGTCTGTTATGGCCTTGGATTTTTACCAGGGTTTCCTGGTCGCCGGCGAAACCATGAAGAATGTTTCTTCTAAATTTTCGGTGAAGGTTTTTGATACCGCAGGTGACAGTGCCATAGTAAGCCGCACCGTTCGCACAACTTCCCTTGACAGGTGCGACCTTATTATAGGTCCGTGGAGTGCCAAGCCTTTCTCAGCCCTTGATCCATATCTTAAATCCCATCCTGTAGATGTCGTGAGTCCGTTTCTGTCTCGCGAAAGGGGTGGGAATGATTCAGCGGCATTCGTTCAATTATCTTCTACATCGGAATCACATGTTAAAGCCCTCGCCCGTCACACGTCAAAACATGTGAAAAAGCATAACATCCTGGTCGTTCATCTCAGCACGGATGAAGATATTCGACTTAAGGATACATACGTACGAACGCTCTATGGTCTGGTGGATTCAAGTAAGGTAAAGCTGAAGGTGATCAATTATTCCAAGGAACGCATTGAGGGCGTGAGGTCGTCCCTTTCAGCCACAGATACCAATGTTGTCTTTTTTGTGTGCAGGGAGTATGCCCTGATTTCCGACCTGGTTTCCAAGCTCAATTACACGCGCCTGAAGTCAAAAGGGCAAGTGATTGTATTAATGGGTTTGCACAACTGGCTGAACATGGAGAACATTGATGTGGCATATTTTCATAACCTTTATCTGCATATCCCCAGGTCTTTCAATATCAATTATACAGACAGCGCCGTTGGCCAATTTGTAAATGCATATAGAGAACGATTCCACCGTGAGCCGACAAATTTTTCTTTCATGGGATACGACCTGTCGTTATACTGTCTTACTATGTTGCACCGGTATGGGCGGCATCCATTCCAGTATGCGACCAATCTCACCTGGGAAGGATTGCAGACTTCCTTCACGCTGGCCATGACCCGGCGAAATGTGTGGGATAATCAATACTCAAAAGTTTTTGTGTTGAAGGATTTTGAGTTGATTCCTGCCGAGCAATTTTCTTTATCAAGGGAATTGGCGGAACAACAGGAAAAGGCGCAGGGGAACAGGCACTGATTCCCGGATGTTCTTAAATGAGAAATGAGATTTTAGACGGTCTGAAGTCAGACGTGATACGTTTTCCTGTTAGCTTCTGGTAGAGTAGTCTTCGGTCTGACCTCTCACATCTTCTAATCTGATTTTACTGATCTCAGGATATTCTCAATATCCGTATCTCCTTCAAAAACATCCACCAACCGGTGTGATTTATCATAGATATAGGTACTGGGTGTAATGGTTGCACCGAACAGTCTCACCATATTCAGGTCTATGTCATGCACGATCGTGATGCCGGGATACATGTGCATGTTTTCTGCTTTGGAGAACGAATCGAGTTCCGCCAGTGGTTGGGAAGAAGCGAGTAATATCCTGGTTTCGGAAAAATCAGCATGATGTTTTTTCAGTTCAAATATCTCTTCTGTGCAGAGATGACATCGGGGATTGAAGTTTATTAATAGGGCAGCATGATCAGCCACCGCATGATGAAGCCTTAATTCATTGCCACTGGTTGTTTCAAACCGGATGTCCGGAAGCATTCTGATGCGTGTATCAAATCGGTTGGGGTAAATCACAAGGTAATATACTGCCAGCATACCAAATGCCAGAACACCTGAAAGTAGGGTGATGATTTTAAACCTGGTCCTCATAGTAGCTTAATGATGGTTAATTTCCTGAATGGTATAAACGGCCAGAGGCTTTCTGAGATGCCATTTATCTTTTTTCAAAAGCGCCAATATCAGGTCCGGTGCCTTGGGTTCTTGTGTTTCCGGTGATGTCAACAGTGATGATTGGTGCATCGTTTGTGATGGTGGAAAGGCCTTTATCTACGGCCGGCGAAAGGCTGTCTAAAGCGTATGTGTATATGCCATCCGGTTGGAAAAGTGGATTCACTTTGGTGATGTTTTGAAAATGTGAACCGTCGTTGATATTTACGGTGCCGTCCACTTTCATAATGCAGTTTTCGAAAAAGTAGTTGGACAAGGCGCCGGCTTTCAGACTCAGATCCACTTCATTGGCTTGCGTTCCGTAGATGATGCAATTTCCAAAATACGCCTGGGTCAGGTCACGGTGCTGGATTTTTTTATCCACATCCTCATACCAGTTGCTGATCCCAAGCAAGGCCGTTTGGCGGACCTCATAACTCCATTCGTTTGCAAAGGTGCAATGACGGAACTTGTAATCGCCACCCAAAGCCAATGCCAACACATATTCTCCGCAGTTGGATACCATCAGATTTTCTCCTTCGATTCGTGCACCCTGTGCAAGGATACCTGCGATGGACATATTCTCGATGACGGTATTGCGCAGGGTGACGGTGGGATTCGTATTTCCAACGGTATCCGCATGGATTCCCACGGAGCCATTTCGAATGATGGCATAATCAACGGTGTTATCAACGCTGCCGGCAGATAGCCAGATACGCCCCCATTGTCCTGGTATGTCTTCATACGGTGGATCCAGGCGGTCACCTTCAATCCGCACAGGATCTGTAGCTGTACCATTTATATGAAGTGATGCATTGCTGAGTGCGATCAATCCGGAGTTAGCGTGAAAATAAATACCGGCTCCGGCGTTGATGGTAAGGGAGCAGGAGGTGTCTATAAGCGCATAGCCGTATACCACATGTGGTTTGTCATTGTTCCATACGGTGTTGCAGGTGTTGAGAAAGAAAGCGGAATATCCGGGTGGTGGAGCGTGGAAGTATGCATCCTGTCCCCATGCAACCAGGTCAACATCCTGTACGTTACCATGGGTGGTGAACAGGATAGAATCGGTCACGATCAACGGGGTGTTCATGTTATTCGGATCCAGGGTGACTTCCAAAAAGATATAAATGCTGTCTTCCGCCGGAATTTCCACGTCCTGAAACTGAATGCCAGGAACACCGTCTACATTCATTCTGAACTTGGAAGCGCTTCCTCTTGCCAGTCTGATGTCAGACAGATTAACAGCACTTTTCTCCGGATTGAAAACTTTGAGATACTGGGTAGCGGACCCAATAGTTGTGAATACCGTATCGAATATCACCGTGTCCTGTGAAAACCGAAGTGTAACCTCACGATCCGTTGGCAATGTATCTTTTTTACATGCCAGAACCAGGGTCATGATCAGAAGAAAACCTAAAAACCTAAATGCGTTCATGATCAATATCAGGCGACGAAGATAGTTATTTGCTATGCAAACGTTGCCTGTTATCAGCTATTGTTGTAGGTTTGAAAGGAAAGATTAAAGTTTGTGCCAATACGTTCTGCCAGCAATCCTGACCGTTGTGTGTTAAATTCCTGAAAAAACACTTTGCAGACAATCATTTGTTTCATATCTTTGCGCCTCATTTTTTGTCAAGAAGCGCTATGAAGAAAGGCATTCATCCGGAAAATTACAGACTGGTCGTATTCAAGGATATCTCCAATGATTATTCCTTTATCACCAAGTCTACCGTAGAATCTAAAGAAACCATCCAATGGGAGGACGGCAACGAATACCCTTTGGTTAAGCTTGAAATATCACATACTTCTCATCCTTTTTATACCGGTAAAATGAAACTGGTTGATACGGCAGGACGTGTGGATAAATTCCGCAGCCGTTTCAAAGATCGCAAGGAAAAGCAGGAACTCCTGGAGAAAGAAAAAGAAGAGGCCCGCCAGCAAGCAGCCGAAAAAGAGGAAGCAGAAAAAGCAGAGCGTGCGGAGATCAAGGCTAGAAAAGAAAAGGCCAAGGCTGATAAAAAGGCGGCTGCACAGGCCAGAAAAGAAGCCAAGGAAGCACAAGCTGCGGCCGAGCAAGCCAAAGCGGAAGCTGCCGCTGCTGAAGGTGCAGCCGAAGAAGCTGCTAAAGCAGAGGCCGCTCCTGAAGCACCTGCGGCTGAAAATACAGAAGCCGCACCCGAAGCACCTGAGGCAGCTCAACAGGAAAACAACGAAGAGTCTTCTGAAGATAAAGCTTAAGGAACAAATTGATCAACTCGAAAGGCCATCTCAAACGATGGCCTTTTTTTATGACCTGTCTCTGATCATTCGATTTTTGCTAATTTCAGGTCGCTTAATCAAACACCATGAACCTGATATTATTTGATGGCCCCCAGTGGAAAGATCTCTACCCGCTTACACTTACGAGGCCGGTGGCTGAACTGAGACTTGGTATTTCCACCCTGCGTGAAAAGTGGGAATTAAGGCTCGGCACAACATCATCTACCTGTACAGAGAGTTATCTGCAAACCAAGTATCCCCTTGTCGCATCTTCCGATAATTTGGTTGTCAATGCTGCTGTTTTACCGCAGGACCTGATTGTGGATCAGATTCTCAAGCTTAAGCCCGAACAACGTCTGCAGTGGAATGGTCAGTTCATTGCCGGACGTACACATCTGGTTCCATGCCATTTGATAGAAGCGGAAGGTATGCAGGATGTGGAAGCCAAGGTGGAGCCGGTTATCATTCGATATCCATGGGATGTATTCAGACTGAATGAGGTGGCCATGGCACTGGATATGGAAATGATTAAACCCAAACAGAATGGCAATACAGGCAGGCATAATGTCCTGCTTGGTGATAAGATATATATCCATGAGACAGCTGAAGTACAGGCTGCTGTTCTAAACTCGGAAACAGGACCGATTTGGATAGGCCCTGGTGCGAAGGTGATGGAGGGTGCCATGCTAAGAGGACCCATAGCAGTTTGTGAAGGTGCCGAAGTGAAAATGGGTGCGAAGATATACGGCCCTACAACCATTGGTCCGCACTGCAAGGTAGGAGGTGAGTTGAACAATGTGGTTATTACAGGATATACAAACAAGGCGCATGATGGTTTTCTGGGAAACAGCGTCATCGGGGAGTGGTGCAACCTTGGAGCAGACACCAACTGCTCCAATCTCAAGAATAACTATGGTGAAGTGAGGGTTCATCATATGGCCAGCGGAAAGGCGATCGGAACCGGGCTGCAGTTCTGCGGATTGATCATGGGAGATCACAGCAAAGCAGGTATCAATACCATGTTCAATACCGGAACAGTGGCAGGTGTGAATGCCAACATATTCGGTGGGGGCTTTCAGTCTAAATTCATTCCCTCTTTTTCATGGGGCGGTGAGCAACAATCTCCCGTCTACGAATTCGATAAGGCAGCGGCAGTAGCAGAACAGGTTATGGGTAGAAGGGGCAAAACATTTGAGGAAACAGATCGTCAGATCCTGCGTCACGTGTATGACCATCGCTGAAAATTTGTCCGCCAGATTATTTTGGCACATCCCTTGAACATGTTAGTGTAAGATGCCCGTTATATAAGGGGTATTTGTTGTAAATTATTGAACACCAGTACACAACCGATTTTATTTGCCCAATGGCAAAAGCAGGTGAGAGGCAGGTGCTGACAAAATGACTGTGAATGAAGAAATTTTTGGATAACCAGTGGAATCTGACGGATATCATTGATGAGGATACAGAATTTATTCCCCTTCTTACCGCGGAAGAAGAGGAAAAGTGGGATGAAGAGAAATCTCCGGGTCAGCTGCCCATTTTGCCTTTAAGAAATACTGTTTTGTTTCCCGGGGTTGTGATTCCAATAACAGTTGGACGGGATAAGTCAATCCGTTTAATCAAGGAGGCATATGCCGGTGATAAGATCATCGGAGTGGTTGCGCAAAAGGACATAGGAATTGAGGATCCCGGTATTAATGAACTTAACCAGGTGGGGACCGTTGCGCAGATCATTAAAATGCTGCGGATGCCGGACGGAAACACCACCGTCATTATTCAGGGTAAAAAGAGATTCTCACTCCGCGAAGTAGTTCAGGAAGAACCTTACCTGAAAGCCACCATCGATCCATTCGGGGAAGCACAACGGATAAAAAATGATAAAGAGTTTGACGCCATGGTGTCTTCGTTGAAGGACATGGCAGTAAACATCATCAAGCAATCTCCGAATATTCCATCAGACGCAGCCTTTGCCATCCGGAATATCGAGAGCCCTTCCTTCCTGATCAATTTTGTGTCATCGAATATGAATGCCGAGGTGTCGGTGAAACAGCAAATGCTGGAGGTCGCCGACCTGAAGCAAAGGGCAGAACTGCTTTTGAAGCATCTCAGTCAGGAGATTCAATTGCTCGAACTCAAGAATCAGATCCAGTCCAAGGTTAAAACGGACATCGATCAGCAACAGCGTGAATATTTTCTTCACCAACAGATGAAAACCATCCAGGAAGAGTTGGGTGGAAATCCGATGGACGCAGAGATCGAGGAAATGCGCCTGCGGTCGGAAAAGAAAAAATGGAGCAAGGAGATCGGGGAAGCATTTGACAAGGAGCTTGAAAAGCTGGAGCGAATGAACCCGGCATCTGCGGAGTATTCCGTGCAGGTAAATTATCTCGATGTGTTGCTGGATTTACCCTGGGGAGAATTCACAAAGGATAACTTCAATCTTGAGCATGCTGAGAAGGTGCTAGATGCGGATCACTATGGAATGGAAAAAGCCAAGGAAAGGGTGATGGAACATTTGGCAGTGTTGAAGCTGAAAAATGACATGAAGTCTCCCATCATTTGCTTTTACGGACCTCCCGGCGTTGGAAAGACCTCCCTGGGTAAGTCCATAGCCAAGGCACTGGGACGGAATTACGTCAGAATCTCATTGGGTGGACTGCGCGATGAAGCCGAGATCAGAGGGCATCGTAAAACGTATATCGGAGCGATGCCCGGACGTATCATTCATAATATCAAAAAGGCAAAGTCATCGAATCCGGTATTTGTACTTGACGAGATAGACAAGGTGGGAAGCGATTTTCATGGAGATCCCTCATCTGCCCTTCTGGAGGTGCTGGATCCGGAGCAGAATACCGAGTTTTACGATAATTATCTTGAGCAGCATTATGATCTTTCGAAAGTGATGTTCATTGCAACGGCGAATTCACTTTCCACCATCCAGCCTGCTCTGCTGGATAGGATGGAGGTGATAGAATTAAGTGGATATACCCTTGAGGAAAAGATACAGATTGCCCGGAAGCATCTTGTGCCGAAGCAGCTCAAGGAACATGGACTGAAACGTGGCCAATTAAAGTTCCCTCAGGCTGTTCTCTCGCTGATTGTTGAAGGGTATACAAGGGAATCCGGTGTCAGGGGATTGGAGAAGAAGATTGCGAAGGTGATCCGTCACTATGCCCGTTTGCTGGGATCCGATAAGAAGTTTAACCCTACACCTACCCTTAAGGAAGTTCAAACGATATTGGGTCCTCCCCATTTTCTACATGATCGCTACGCTGATCCGGGTGTGCCCGGTGTGGCTGTCGGGTTGGCATGGACGTCGGTAGGCGGAGATATCCTCTTCACCGAAGTAAGCCTTAGCAAAGGCAAAGGCGGAATGTCCCTGACCGGCAACCTCGGGGATGTAATGAAGGAATCAGCGACCATTGCACTGGAGTATTTGAAAAGCCATGCCACAGAACTTGGTCTTGATGCCGACCGCATGTCCGAGCAACACATCCACGTGCACGTTCCGGAAGGTGCGACACCGAAAGACGGACCTTCTGCCGGAGTCACCATGCTGAGTACCATCTATTCTGCCTTGCTGAACAAGCCGGTTCGTAAAAACCTTGCGATGACAGGAGAGATTACCCTTCGCGGCGTTGTGCTACCGGTTGGTGGCATCAAGGAAAAGTTACTGGCTGCAAAACGGGCAAACATTAAGGACATTATTCTTCCTGAAGAGAACCGCAAGGATGTGGCTGAGATTCCGGAGAAATACCTTAAAGGGTTAAAGTTCCATTTTGTTAAACGCATGGAGGAAGTGCTGGCTATTGCACTCGGCCCTACAAAGTCAGATCGTAGTAAAACCATGCCGGCCAGGTCGAAGAAGCGACAATAACCCAGGGTTAGGTACGTTGCTATCCCAAAGATTTCGTTTATTTGTAAACGATGTCATCTACCTTTCTAACTGAGGCGTTATGTCAAACCGCTTTCTCTTTTCGGTTCGTTCTCTGATCACCTGCGTGATTGCGGTAGTTTCGTTGCCCCAAACCGGCCATGCCCAAATCGGAGGAACGACTTCTTACGACTTTTTGAACCTGGTGACTTCTGCCAGAATAGGTGCATTGGGCGGACACTACCTCGCTATAAACGGAGATCATGACCTCAGTCTGGCTGCGGTCAATCCATCTCTCTTAACCAAAGATCTTCACCGTAACCTGGTGCTGGATTATGTCAACTATTTCTCGGATGTTAATTTCGGGGGTGTTGATTATGCCCATCATGTGGAAAAGGTCGGAACGTTCAGCGGCAGATTGAAATATGTGAACTACGGGCAATTCACAGAAACCAACGAACAGGGTATTGAAATTGGGCAGTTCCGGGCATCCGACCTGCTCTTTCAGGTAGGTGTGTCAAGAAAAATGGATAGCCTGTTTACAGTAGGAATGCATCTGGGGCTGGTATATTCCGCACTTGCCCAATATACGTCCACCGCATTGACCACCGATTGGGCTGTGACTTATGCAAAGCCAGGAGGTAGTTTTGCCGCATCACTGATGGTGCTGAACCTGGGTGCGCCTTTGTCAAGTTATGTGGAAGGGTATCGCGAAAAACTGCCCCTGGAGATCAGACTTGGAATGTCCAAAAAACTGGCGCATCTCCCATTGCGTTATATCATCACACTTACCCATCTGGAAAAGGCGAACCTGAACTATGAGAATTCGAATCAACCTACCATATTGGTTGATCCGCTGACAGGTGAAGATATAAAGCCCAAGAAAATGATCGGGGATAAGATCATGCGACATGTGGGAGTTGGGGCGGAGTTTTCTCCTTCTGATAACTTTCATGTACGCTTCGGATATGATTACCGGAGACGACAGGAATTAAAAGTTGCTACCAAAACCGGAACCATAGGGTTTTCATGGGGTTTTGGTTTCAAGGTGTCGAAGTTCCATGTGAACTATGGCCGTGCATCCTACCACCTTGCCGGTGCATCCAATCATTTCAGCATCACTACCGGTCTGTCCGAATTTCTGAGTAAAGCGAATGACTGAACCCCGATTAATTATTGCAATTGATGGCCACTCCTCGTGCGGGAAGAGTACCCTGGCCAAGGCCCTTGCCAAAGAATTTCGCCTGACATATGTAGATACCGGCGCCATGTACCGGGCGGCAACGTTGCATGCCCTGGAACAAGGGTGGCTGGATCAGGAGCCATGGGATGAAACATCCTTTATTAATGAATTGGATAACCTGGATATCCGCCTGGAAAAAACAAATGATGGCCTTAAGGTGTTACTTCAGGGGAGGGATGTGAGCGACGAAATTCGAACCATGAAGGTGTCCGAGCAAGTGAGCAAGGTGAGTGCTGTTATGGCACTAAGAAAGAAAATGATCTCAATGCAGCGTGAAATGGCAAATGACCATGGGGTGGTTATGGATGGACGGGATATAGGTACGGCGGTTTTTCCTGATGCCAACCTGAAAATATTCATGACGGCTACACCTGAAGAACGCGCAAGCAGACGTATGAAAGAACTGCAGCAAAAGAACATTCCTGTGACTTATCAGGAGGTGTTGGATAACATTGTTGCAAGAGACCATGCTGATAGTACCCGGTTGGTCAACCCCCTCGTGAAGGCACCTGATGCGGTGGTGTTGGATAATACATCCATGACGCAGGAAGAACAATTTAACCTGGCTCGTGCATGGGTGAAGAAAAAGTATGCCGGTGTGTAAATCCGGACGTTGGAGAGTCCGGGGCATTATTATGGAAGCGATACAGAATGATTATCTTTGCAGCTCAATATTCATTGGTTTATGAAAGTCAATATTGATCCCAATTCAGGTTTTTGCTTCGGCGTGGTTTATGCCATCGAAATGGCAGAGGATGAACTGGCTCAAAGCGGCACATTGTATTGCCTGGGTGATATCGTTCACAACAACCGTGAAGTTGAAAGGTTGACAGCAAAGGGTTTGAAGATCATAAACCACGAAGAACTTGCAGAGCTGAAAGATTGTAAGGTGCTTATCCGCGCGCATGGTGAGCCACCGCAAACCTACGAAGTGGCGATCCGAAACAACATAGAACTTATTGACGCTTCCTGTCCTGTTGTCTTAAAACTTCAGCACCGGGTAAGAAATGGCTTTGAACGTTCCATAGAGAATGATGGACAAATCATCATTTATGGGAAGGAAGGGCATGCCGAGGTGAACGGTCTGGTAGGGCAGACAGGCGGTAAGGCCATTATCGTAACCACCGAAGAGGATCTGCAAAAGGTTGATTTTACCAAGCCCATATACCTGTATTCACAAACCACCAAGAGCACGGATGGTTTTTATAAAATGAAGAAAAACATCGAGGAGCGCATCAAATTGGCCGGTGGCGATGGAGAGGTCGGCTTTGTTGCCAACGATACCATTTGCAGGCAGGTTGCTAACCGCGAACCTCATATGAAAGACTTCGCATCACGTCATGATGTTGTTGTTTTTGTAAGTGGAAAGAAAAGTTCCAACGGCAAAATTCTGTATGATGTATGTAAATCCGTAAACCCGGATTCCTACTTCGTTTCATCTGAGGATGAAATTCAGGAAGCGTGGTTTGCCGGAAAAGAAAGGATAGGCGTATGTGGCGCTACATCCACCCCGATGTGGTTGATGGAAAAGGTGGCCAACTGTATCGAAACAATGACCCTTCCGGCCGTTTCCTGAGAAATCTTCTTGAGATAGTACTTTTTTGGAGAAAACCTCGTATCTTCGCAGCCGTTTTTTAATGAATGTCTAACCTTTAATCAGCGTCTGTGACGCAATCATTACCATGGTAAATGAAGAAGTAAAAGAGCAGGAAACAGTAGAGGCGGAAGTAGCAGAGAAGACGGAAAAGAAGAAACAAGCTCCAAAAGCAGCGGAAGTCGAACCCTTCGACTGGAGTGGCGAAGAATCAACCGGTGACACCTACACCGAAGGCGAAAGGGCCGAACTCGAAGCCCTTTACGATAACACCTTGGTTTCAATCAATGATCACGATGTTCTGGAAGGGAAAATCGTAGATATTACCTCCAAGGATGTGGTCATCAACATCGGATTCAAATCAGAAGGTATCATCTCCCTGAGTGAGTTCCGTTACAATCCGGAATTAAAGACCGGTGATTCTGTTGAGGTTTATGTGGAGAATCAGGAAGATAAGAACGGGCAACTCGTTCTGTCTCATCGCAAAGCCCGCGCCCTCAAATCATGGGATCGTGTAAACGAAGCCCACGACAAAGGCGAAGTAATCAAAGGATATGTTAAATGCCGCACCAAAGGCGGTATGATCGTGGATGTGTTCGGCATAGAAGCGTTCCTTCCGGGATCACAGATCGACGTTAAGCCCATTCGTGACTACGATGTATATGTGGGTAAAACGATGGAATTCAAGGTGGTTAAGATCAACCAGGAATTCAAAAACGTTGTCGTTTCGCACAAAGCACTTATCGAAGCCGAGTTGCAGCAACAGAAACAAGAGATCATCTCCAAACTGGAAAAAGGTCAGGTACTGGAAGGGGTTGTCAAGAACATCACTTCTTACGGGGTATTCATCGACCTTGGCGGCGTAGACGGACTGATCCATATCACCGACCTTTCCTGGGGCCGCGTAAGTCATCCGGAAGAGATTGTTTCTCTGGATCAGAAACTTAATGTGGTTATTCTTGACTTTGATGAAGATAAGAAAAGGATTGCCCTTGGCTTGAAACAACTGACATCTCATCCATGGGATGCCCTGGATGCGAATCTGAAGGTAGGTGACAAGGTGAAAGGAAAAGTAGTGGTGATTGCGGATTACGGCGCATTCATTGAGATTCAGCCTGGTGTTGAGGGGCTGATCCACGTGAGTGAAATGTCCTGGTCACAGCACCTGCGCAGCGCACAGGACTTCCTGGAAGTTGGTCAGGAAGTTGAAGGAGTTGTGCTGACACTCGATCGCGAAGAGCGTAAGATGTCACTGGGTATGCGTCAATTGATGCCGGACCCATGGGCCAATATCGAAACCAAATACCCTGAAGGATCCAAGCATAAAGGAAAAGTTCGCAACTTCACCAATTTCGGTGTGTTTGTAGAACTGGAAGAGGGTATCGATGGTTTGGTACATATCTCCGACCTGTCCTGGTCCAAGAAGATCAAGCATCCGTCAGAGTTTACCAAAGTAGGCGATGAGATGGAAGTGGTGGTTCTGGGACTGGATACCGAGAACCGCAGGTTGAGCCTTGGCCACAAGCAGCTGGAGGAAAATCCTTGGGATACCTTTGAAACCGTGTTTACTGTAGATTCTGAGCATAAGGGTACCATCATCAAGAAAGTTGATAAAGGTGCGATTGTAGGCCTGAAGTATGGTGTGGAAGCATTCCTTCCGACCAAGCATATGACAAAGGCAGATGGTTCTCAGGCGCAGGTGGATGAAGCGCTGGATTTCAAAGTCCTTGAGTTCAACAAGGAAAGCAAAAAGATCATCGTTTCACATACCAAGACCTATCAGGTTGCGTCGGATGAGGATAAAGCTCCAAGAGGAGAGCGTAAAGAAGGTGCTGCGGCATCCGCCAAATCCAAGGCCAAGTCGACCAAGAAGGCTGTGAAAAGCATCAAGGATAACCTGGAGAAAACCACCCTCGGCGATCTTGATGTATTGTCAAACCTGAAAAGTGAAATGGAGGAACACGAAGAAGCCTCCTCGAGGAGAAAAGGGAATGACGAGGACAGTGAAGACGAAGAAGAATAAACAACAAAAATCCCGGTTCATCCCGGGATTTTTTTTACATAGTCCCGTACATTTGTGCAATTGCTATCTTTGTAAATAAACCCATGCCGTCGAGGACGATCATAAACAGCCGTAATTTTGAATTAACCCTGAGGCGGCTGTGTTATCAATTGATCGAAAACCACCACGATTTTCAGGAATCCGCATTGATTGGTCTTCAGCAGGGTGGTGTTCAGCTGACCGAAAGATTGGCTGCCCTTCTTAAAAAGGATCATGGAATCAAAAATGTCTTGACCGGTACCCTGGACGTGACATTCTTCAGGGATGACTTCCGGCGAAGATCAAATCCACTTGTTGCCAGCGATACCAGGATAAATTTCGAGGTCGAAAGTAAAAAAATCGTTTTGTTGGACGATGTGCTTTTCACAGGACGCACCATCCGTTCCGGCCTGGATGCCTTGTTATCATTCGGAAGGCCTGTTCAGGTAGAGTTGTTGGTGTTGATTGACCGTCGCTTTTCCAGACATTTACCGATTCAGCCGGACTATGTGGGCAGAACTGTTGATACACTTCCGTCTGAAAGGGTAGAGGTGTACTGGAAGGAATTGAATAAAGAAGATAAGGTATTACTCATAACTCCTCCTTAATATGCAAGAAAATCTTAGCGTGGATCATCTGCTCGGAATCAAGTATCTCAAGAAGAATGATATCGAATTGATCTTTAACACCGCTGAGCATTTTCGCGAAGTGATCAACCGGCCTATTAAAAAAGTGCCGTCATTAAGGGATGTGACCATCGCCAATGTGTTCTTCGAAAATTCTACGCGCACCAGGTTGTCTTTTGAACTCGCAGAGAAAAGATTATCGGCCGACGTCGTTAATTTTTCCGCAGCTTCTTCTTCTGTCAAAAAGGGAGAGACCCTTATAGATACCGTAAACAACATCCTGTCTATGAAAGTGGATATGGTGGTAATGAGGCATCCCAGCCCTGGCGCTGCGCACTTTCTTTCAAAACATGTAAACGCTTGTGTGGTAAACGCCGGAGATGGTGCGCATGAACATCCCACGCAGGCATTGCTCGATGCATTTTCAATCCGACGAAATCTTGGCAGCATCAAAGGAAAAAAGGTGGTGATTATTGGGGATATCCTACATTCCCGCGTGGCACTTTCAAACATTTATTGCCTTCGCATGCTGGGGGCAGATGTGCGGTTATGTGGTCCGTCTACGCTTATGCCCAGGTACATCGGTGAGCTGGGGGTGAAGGTGATGAAAGATGTGAAAGCTGCCCTGGCGTGGTGTGAGGTGGCCATGGTCTTGCGTATCCAGTTGGAAAGGCAGAACGAACGGTATTTCCCCTCACTCAGGGAATATGCCATGCGCTACGGTGTAAACCGCAGCTTGCTGGAATCGCTTAAAAAACCCATCACCGTCATGCATCCGGGACCTATCAACCGGGGTGTTGAAATAACCAGTGACGTGGCTGACTCCGGCCAGTCTATTATACTTGAACAGGTAGAAAACGGTGTGGCGATACGCATGGCCGTCCTTTATCTGTTAGCAGGCCAAAAGGAAAAGTAAACCGATAAATATTTGGCTTGCACAGGATAATCATTAAATTAGTACCTTTGATGCGACCCATTATTATCAATTAATACGGAATTTTATATGGATTTAGCCGTAGAAGTAAAAGACAAATATACTCTGATCAGGATCAACGCAGAAAAGCTGAACAGCCAGGTGGCTCCCCAGCTAAAGTCACAATTGGTGGTATCCAATGGTGAAGGTGCCAAAAATCTGATCATGGAATTGAGCAGTACGCGGTATTGTGATTCCTCAGGATTGAGCGCAATCCTTGTCGCAAACCGTCTTTGCAAAAATTCCGGTGGATGTCTGGTTTTGACCGGTCTGCAGGATACCGTGATGAAATTGATCAATATTTCCCAGTTGGATAGTGTTTTGAATATCCTGCCCACCGTGGATGAAGCAGTAGACTTCATTTTTATGGAGGAAGTGGAAAAAGATGTTAAGAAATCAGACGAATAGAACTTGGTTTAAAAAATAGCCTATGATACGACGGGTACACGCATTCGTAATCTTATCGTTTATGTTGTTGGGTATTTCTACCCACGTGTTGGCGCAATGCACACCGAGTTCTGCGGCTACAAGTCCTGGTTTCAGAGCGCCTGACAACAGCCTGCGCATGCCGGATGGTACCATTAACGTTGCCTATTCTCAATCCATCACTATCAATGTTCCCGATACCGTAAATGTATTCGGAACCATGATTCCTGTAGATTCTTTAAAAGTGACCAGCATTACAAACTTTCCTGCAGGTATATCGGCAAGTGCTGCCGACAAAGCCGTTTACTATGGTGGAGATAAAGGATGCGCCCTGGTTTCAGGAACTACTTCCGTCGCATGGTTGGATACGATCAATATTGCTTATACTGCTTATATCACCGTTCTGGGGTCTCCTCAGACAGCTCCATTGACATGGGATAGCATTGTGCTCAAGATCGGAGATCCTGCAAGTATTCAGGATCTGGATCCCGCGCGCTTCGGTATCAGTCAGAACTACCCTAACCCGGTAATTGAACAAACCTCTATTTTTTATAACACCCCGTCACCGGTTGAAGTTGAGTTTACCGTATATGACATGATCGGTAAGGAAGTATACAGCCGGGTATACCACTCCAGAGCTGGAATGAATACCATCAATTTTGTTCCTAAGGGCCTTAAGCCGGGCGTCTATGTTTATACTATAAATAACGGTGAAAAGGCGCTGACCCGGCGCATGCTCCTGGCCGGCAAATGAAGCCGTTTGGCCTGACCGTACTGGGAAGCAGTTCAGCTCTCCCGACTTCCTCCCGAAATCCTTCTGCCCATGTTCTTACGTTGCATGATCGGTTGTTTTTGATCGATTGCGGTGAAGGTACCCAAATACAACTCAGAAGGTATCGGATTCGCATGCAGAAGATCCAGCATATATTTATCAGTCATCTGCATGGCGATCATTTTTTAGGCTTGCCCGGATTGATATCTACCATGGGGCTCCTCGGAAGAACAAATCCCCTTACCATCTTCGGTCCCGAAAGTCTTAAGGAAATACTGGATGTGCAAATTAAACACCTGGATGCACATCTTGGGTTTGAATTGCATTATCATGCTGTTGCACCCCAAACCGGCATTGTATTGATTGATGATGACACTGTAAACGTCACCACCATAGCGCTGAATCATCGCATCCCATGTACCGGCTTTCTGTTTAAGGAAAAACCGGCGAGACCCAACATTCGCAAGGAAGCGATCCGTAAATATGATATCCCGGTGGATGCCATAGGTTCCATTAAGGACGGAGCCCCCTATACCACATCAGAGGGAAAGATCATTCCAAACAGTGAGTTGGTGATACCGCCACCTCTGCCAAGATCTTTCGCCTATTGTTCGGATACGGCCTACAGTGAGTCCATCATTGATGTCATTCATGGTGTTGACCTGCTTTATCACGAAGCGACTTTTACCAGTGATCTTGAAGACCGGGCCCGCGAAACCCATCATTCAACGGCGGCTCAAGCAGCTGAAATCGCCAGAAAGGCAGAGGTGAGACAGTTGGTGATTGGTCACTTTTCGGCACGATATAAGGATGCAACGCCCTTACTCAATGAGGCGCGAACGATATTCTCAGATACGCTTCTTGCTGAGGAAGGTCAACACTATCCCGTAGATGTCGTTGTGACGCAATCCGCAGAAAACGGTACCCTATGACCCCGGTTCTTCTTCTGGGCCTGATAGCAGCCTATTTCGGACTTCTTATTTTTATCTCCTGGCTCACCGGCCGGGGTGCGGATAATCAGAGCTTTTTTGTGGGTAACCGCAAATCACCCTGGTTTATGGTGGCATTCGGAATGATCGGTGCATCGTTGTCCGGGGTGACGTTTATATCTGTACCCGGATGGGTTGGTTCCAGTCAATTCTCATATATGCAAATGGTGCTGGGATATCTCGCCGGGTATGCGGTGATCGCCTTTGTGCTGATGCCCTTGTATTACCGCCTGAATCTCATATCCATTTATGGTTACCTTCAACAACGCTTCGGTTTCTGGGCTTACAAGACCGGAGCCTTGTTCTTCTTTATCTCACGGTTGATCGGGGCTTCTTTCAGGTTGTTCCTTGTGGCAGATGCGCTTCAAATCCTGGTGTTTGACCGACTACCTGGTTTTTATGTGCCGTTTCCGGTGACGGTTACCCTTACGGTTGCGTTGATATGGCTTTACACCCACAGGGGGGGAATACGCACCATCGTGTGGACGGATGCACTGCAGACCCTTTTTATGTTGGTAGCAGTAGGGGTTAGTCTATATGTAATCTCTTCCGATCTGGGAGGTGAAGGGATGTGGTCTGCCGTGGCTTCCAGCGATTACTCAAAATGGTTTTTCTGGGATGATTGGATGGATAAAAAACATTTTGTCAAGCAGTTTGCCAGTGGCGCATTAATCGCCATTACGATGACCGGCATGGATCAGGATATGATGCAGAAAAACCTGAGTTGTCGTAACATAAAAGATGCACAAAAGAACATGGTTGTTTTTTCCATCGTCCTGGTTTTTGTAAACCTTCTGTTTCTGGCCCTGGGTGCCTTGCTGTTCATATATGCCAACACCCATGGTTTTGAAGTTCCTGAGAAAACAGACCGGCTATTTCCGCTTATGGCGATTGATCATCTTGGGGTTGTGGCAGGATTGTTTTTTGTTTTGGGATTGATTGCCGCTGCATACTCCAGCGCAGATTCGGCGCTGGCTGCGTTAACCACTTCGGTATGTGTTGATTTCCTGAATGTGGATCAGATGGCAGAAGCTGATAGAGAGCGGACAAGGAAGAGGACCCATATCGTGGTGTCATTCCTGTTGATTATCGTGATCATGTTTTTCAGGGCCTATAACGATCAAAACGTGATTGCTTCCATCTTTGTCGCAGCCTCATATACTTATGGTCCGCTGCTCGGGTTATTCGCATTCGGATTGCTGACACGGTTTCAATTACGGGACCATGTGGTTGTGGTGGTCGCATGCTGCCTGGCGCCGCTGGTTACCTTCTGGATTAATGCAAACAGCGCCTCATGGTTTGGCCAGTACCAGTTTGCAAATGAACTCCTGCTGGTCAATGCCTTGCTTACCATCCTTTTTCTTCGGATCGGTCATCAGGTGGTTGCCCGTTTGCCAGTCAAATCCTAGTCTTTCTTTTTGTTATTACCGTTATTTCAGGCGGTTGGTTAAGAACTGTAACCTTGCCGGCCAGTCTTCGTAAAAGCTGGCTCTTGTCATGGTTTCCGACAATCGCCAAATAATGCGTCACGAACGAATATATTTTCCCGATATAAT
>JAGQZQ010000034.1 GCA_020435415.1 Flavobacteriales bacterium | reverse complement strand
CATGCGCCGGAGACTCACAGGATGGTGAACCGACCCAAGCCGATACAACCGCCTCCAATCATGCCAAAGCCGTAGAGCTGGCAAAGAGGTTTACCATAACCGATACACATATTGATGTGCCTTACCGTCTGAATGAGGAATGGGAAGACATTTCCCAGCGCACAGCCAAAGGCGATTTTGACTACGTACGTTGCATGGAAGGTGGATTGGAAGTGGTTTGTTGAATATACAGAGAGAGTGATCGTCAGCGGGACAGGATTAGGGATAAGCCAATTTTCCCCGTAACAATGTTAACCAACCTTGCTTTGCTGAAGCTAAACAAAGGTAATAAGATGGAGAAAAGCTATATACTGACGCGTTGACCACTTAGTTTCGGAAATCATATTGAGTTTGCCGGAATGTTAATACCAGGGCGTTGGGCGAAGGTTCCCGAACCGTCGGACCTGCCTCGCCTTACAGACAGGGAAGCCAAATCTGTACTCAAGGCGAATCATGCATACCACCGGTTCATTTTCTTAAGCGGTCAACACGTTAGATACTGAATCATAGCCAAAGGATAATCCATTATGCTCTGATAAAGACATGCCTTCAGTCCGGGTAATTTTTAAGTGTTCAGCATATCAGCACATTATCTATGATTAATCAGATAATAATATGATTCAAATCATTTTTTGACCTCGTGGACTTGGTGATCATTGTAACAGGTTATTCACCGATATAAAAACCTTGAGATCCATGAGAATAAGCTGCAAACACCTGATCGTATCATTAGGGGCAATATTATGCTTTTTAGGTGATGCAAGGGCACAAGACGGAGCCTCCATTTTTAAACAAAATTGCGGAGCCTGCCATGCCTTGGGGAAAAGACTTGTCGGCCCGGACCTGATCGGAGTCAATGAGCGGAGAAATGATGAATGGTTATTGAAATTCATCAAATCTTCACAGGCATTGATCCAGTCCGGTGACGCCGACGCGGCAGCTGTATATGCGGAGTTCAACCAGATCGCCATGCCGGACCAGTCCCACCTGGGTGATGACCAGATAAGATCCATCCTGGCATATATCGAAGAAGAAACACTGGCAAAACAGAGCGTTGCCGCAACGCAGGAAACGCCAAAGGAAGAAGCGCCCGTAGTGGTGATCGAGTACAGTGAAGCCGATGTCGCCTCGGGTCTCGCGCTCTTCTCAGGCAAAAAGAGACTTAGCAACGGCGGACCCTCCTGTATTTCCTGCCACAACGTAAACAACAATGCACTGGTGAGCGGCGGACTGCTCGCCAAAGATCTGACAGACGTATACACGAGAATGGGGAATGCCGGCGTGGCAGGAATATTAAGCGCACCTCCCTTCCCTGCCATGGCATCCGCCTATAATAACAATGCACTGGACAGTTCGGAAATAGCCCAGCTGACCGCCTTTCTGCAGCATGCCGACAATGTAAGCGAAGGACAGCAGGCGAAAAGCGGGGCAAACATCTTCATCCTCGGCGGTGGCGGTGGCCTCGTCGTTCTTCTGTTGCTGATCGCAACCCATTGGAACAGGAGATTGCGGACATCGGTCAAACATGATATTTACAAAAGGCAAATCAAATCTATATAACAATGAGCTGGATAGAAGACATCATATCTCCGAAAACCCGCAAGTGGGAGGAGTTTTACCGGAACAGGTGGCAGTACGACAAGGTCATCCGGAGCACACATGGCGTCAACTGCACCGGGGGATGCTCATGGAACATCCACGTGAAAGACGGGATCGTAGTGTGGGAGATGCAGGCCCTCGACTACCCCCTGCTCGAGAACGGATTGCCTCCCTATGAACCACGCGGGTGCCAGCGGGGGATCTCCTACTCATGGTACCTCTACAGCCCCATCAGGGTCAAATACCCCCTGATCCGGGGGGCACTGCTGGACATCTTCCAGGAAGAAAAGAAAAGAACGAACGGGGATCCATTGCAGGCCTGGGAGAACATCCAGGAAAACCCCAAGAAAAGAACACGGTACCAGAAAGCAAGGGGGAAAGGCGGTTTCAGAAGGGCGCACTGGGACGATGTGCTTGAACTGATCGCTGCCTCCAACCTCTATACGGTGAAAAAGTACGGCCCCGACCGCATCATCGGCTTCTCTCCCATCCCCGCCATGTCGATGCTCAGCTATGCATCGGGCGCCAGGTACCTTCAGCTTATGGGTGGGGTGAACCTGAGCTTCTACGACTGGTATTGCGACCTCCCCTGCGCCTATCCCGAAATATGGGGTGAACAAACGGACGTATGCGAAAGCGCAGACTGGTATAATTCGAAGTTCTGCGTTTCCATGGGGGCCAACCTCGGGATGACCCGGACCCCGGACATACACTTCTTCTCCGAAGCACGGCACAACGGAACCAAGACCGTGGTGATGTCTCCCGACTTCAGCATGGTCGCCAAGCACGCCGATCAATGGATTCCCTGCCACGCCGGTTCCGACGGCGCTTTCTGGATGGCAGTCACACACGTCATCCTGAAAGAATGGCACGTGGATAAGAAAACGGATTATTTTATCGAATATGTAAAACGATACACCGACTCTCCCTTCCTCGTGGAACTGGAACAGGAAGGGGATCATTACAAACCCGGAAGACTCATACGCGCCAACCGGGTACAGCAGTACCGGGATATATCCAACGGCGAATGGAAATTCCTCTGCCTGGACGAAGCCTCGGGAAACCTGGTGACCCCAAAAGGCACCGTGGGTTACCGCTGGGACGAGGAAAAGGGAAAATGGAACCTGAAGTATGAGAACGGCACGGACGACAAACCCTATGATCCGGCGCTTACCCTCCTCGGAAAAAGCGATGATGTTCTCCAGGTACAATACGAGGAATTCGGCCTGAATGTCAAAACCCTGCGCAGCGTTCCGGTGAAGTTCATCGAAACGACCGACGGGAAGAAGATCGCCGCGGCCACCATCTACGATGTCATCATGGGGCATTACGGGGTCGGCAGGGGATTGCCCGGAGACTACCCCAAAGATTACGACGACAAGAAGGCAGCCTATACGCCCGCCTGGCAGGAGATCTTTACAGGCATCGGAAGAAAAACGGTGATCAAATTCGCCAGGGAATGGGCGGATACTGCCGAGGCGACCCAGGGGAAATGCATGGTCATCGTGGGCGCTGCCATCAATCACTGGTTCCATGGCAACCTCATGTACCGCGCATCGATCATGGCGCAAATGCTGACAGGATGCAATGGGAAGAACGGCGGCGGGATGAACCACTACGTCGGACAGGAAAAGCTCGCTCCCGTGGATTCCTGGGGCACGATCATGTCCGGCAAGGACTGGCAGGGCGCCAACCGCTTCCAGCAGGCGCCGATCTGGCACTATATCAACTCGGACCAGTGGCGGTACGACAACAACCAGAAAATTTATAATAACATCCCGGAAAATGCGAGCCAACTGGCCAACATGCATACGGCCGACTGGGTGGTGAAATCCGTTCGCAACGGCTGGATGCCGTTCTACCCGCAATACAACAAAAGCAACCTGGATATCGTGAAGGATGCCAGGGCGAACGGCGCCAAAGACGAAAAAGAGATCGTCGATTACGTGGTCGGTCAGCTGAAGTCTAAACAGCTCCTTCACTCCGTGGTCGACCCGGATGATCCTGTGAACTTCCCCCGGGTTTGGTTCATATGGAGAGGCAATGCGCTTATGTCGAGCGCCAAGGGACATGAATACATGCTCAACCACTACCTCGGGACCCACCACAATGACATCGCCGATGAGGTCGCCGGGGAATCGGTGCACGATATCATCTTCCGGGAAAGCGCTCCATCCGGCAAAATGGACCTGGTGGTGGATATCAACTTCAGAATGGACACCTCCGCGCTTTACTCCGATATCGTACTTCCTACCGCATCATGGTATGAAAAAGCCGACCTGAACAGCACCGACCTCCATTCATTCATCCACCCCCTGTCGGAAGCTATTCCACCGGTCTGGGAAGCGAAAACAGACTGGCAGATCTTCCAGGCCATCGCCAAAAAGGTGAGCGACATGGCAAGAACCCATCTGCCCGAGCCGGTCACCGACCTGGTGAATTTGCCGCTCACCCACGATTCGGCAGACGAGATCACCCAGCCGAGATTACTGGACTGGAGCAAAGGCGAATGCGAACCCGTACCGGGCAAAACCATGCACAAGATGAAACTGGTGGAAAGGGATTACAAGCTCATCTACCAGAAGTACATCTCCCTGGGGGAAGGCGTGGCAAAGAACGGACTAGGAGCGCACGGCAATCATTATATGTGTGATGATGTGTATGGTGAAATGCTGGAACGCCGCAGCCATATCCGGCAGTTCGACGGAAAGGAATACCCGTCGCTCAGGGAAGACGTGGAAGCCGCCAACGCTGTACTCACCCTTTCCACCCTGACGAACGGCAAGCTGAACTACCGCGCCTTCCAGAATATGGAAAAGAAGACCGGACTCGCACTGGCCGACCTCGGGGAAGGATTGAAAGATGTCCGCACCGATTACAAAGACCTGCAGGCCCAACCCAGGAGGTACAACACCTCCCCGGTCTGGTCCGGACTGATGAACAACGGGCGGGCTTACGCGGCGTATACGTACAATGTGGACAAACTCGTTCCGTGGAGAACGCTCACGGGCAGACAACATTTCTACCTGGATCATGACGGCTACATCATGTTCGGGGAACATCTTCCCACATACAAGCCCTCTCCCACTCCCGAAGTATACGGCGACCTGAGAAAGACCGTCAACGACGGAAAGGCGAAAATGCTGAATTGCCTCACACCTCACGGCAAATGGCACATCCACTCCACCTACGGAGACACCCTGAGGATGCTCACGCTTTCGAGAGGGATGGAGCCATGCTGGATCAATGAAGAAGATGCGGTGCAGATCGGCATCAAAGACAATGACTGGGTAGAGGTATACAACGATCACGGCGTGTACTGTACAAGGGCGTGTGTGAGCGCCCGGATCCCGAGAGGCGTGTGTATCGTGTACCACTCTCCCGAAAGGACCTACTCCGTTCCCAAATCACAGGTGCGGGGCAACCGGAGGGCAGGCGGGCACAACAGTTTTACACGCGTGCATCTGAAACCCAACCTGCTCGTAGGCGGATACGGCCAGTTCAGCTATCACTTCAACTACTGGGGACCGGTAGGGGCCAACCGTGACACACACGTCCTGGTCAGAAAGATGGAAAAGGTAGAATTCTAAAATAAACACTTAAAAAGAAGTCACATGGATATCAGATCGCAAGTCTCAATGGTGTTTCACCTCGATAAATGTATCGGGTGCCATACCTGCTCCATTGCATGCAAGAACATATGGACGGACCGGAAAGGGGCGGAGTATATGTGGTGGAACAATGTGGAGACCAAGCCTGGAACGGGTTATCCCACCAGGTGGGAAGACCAGGACATCTACAAGGGAGGATGGGAGAAGAACGGAGACACGGTATCCCTGAAGGGCGCGGGAAAACTGAAAGGCCTCAAGAACATCTTTCATAACCCGCACATGCCTGTGCTGGAAGACTATTATGAACCATGGACTTACAAATACTCTGATCTGTTCGATGCGCCCGAAGGAGACGATCAACCCACCGCAAGGCCGGTATCCCTGGTCACAGGAAAGCCCATGGATGTACAGGCAGGGCCCAACTGGGACGATGATCTGAGCGGTTCACCCGACTATGCACGAAACGATGTGAACTTCAAGGATCTGAGCGGACCTGAACAGGAAAGCTTGTTCCAGTTGGAACGGATGACGTTTCATTACCTTCCCAGGATCTGTAACCACTGCCTGAACCCGGCATGTGTGGGCTCCTGTCCTTCGGGCGCCCTTTACAAACGCGGAGAGGACGGCGTGGTGCTGATCAACCAGGAGCGTTGCAGGGCCTGGAGGATGTGCGTTACCGCCTGCCCCTACAAAAAAAGCTATTACAACTGGAACACCGGAAAATCGGAAAAATGCATTCTGTGCTATCCGCGTCTTGAATCAGGCCAGGCCCCTGCCTGCATGCACTCATGCGTAGGCCGGATCCGGTATCTCGGCGTGATGCTGTACGATGCGGATAAGATACAGGAAGTGGCTTCCTGCGATGAGAAAGACCTGGTCGATAAACAAATGGCCATCTACCTCGACCCCTTCAGTGAAGAGGTGATCCAGGCGGCGAGGGAGAACGGCATTGCAGAGTCTACCATCCGGGCCGCACAGAAATCGCCGGTCTACAAGTTTGTAAAACAATGGAAGATCGCCCTGCCCCTCCACCCCGAGTTCAGGACCATACCCAACCTGTTCTACGTGCCGCCGATGCTTCCGGCCATGGCCAGCGTCGACAGCGACGGCATCTATGACTCGACCACCAAGTCCCTGTGGGCCGGCATCGACCAGTATCGCCTGCCCATGAAATACCTGGCCTCCCTGTTCACGGCCGGCAATGAAGAAAAGATCAAGGATGTGTTGCGGAAACTACTGGCGGTGAAGATCCACAGACGGGACGTGACCGTCGGCGACCTCCCGAAAGAAGAAGTGGAGGAAGCCCTGCAGACCGGCAAGACGGATCCCAAGGAAGCGGATAACATCTTCCGGCTGACCTCGCTTGCAACATTTGATGAAAGATTCGTGATCCCGGCGGCACACAGGGAAGAATCCCTCGAAATGATAGAAGCCACCGCAGATGCCAAAGGCGAAACGGGCTTCGGGTTCAAGATGAGACCGGCAAGAGGAATGTAAAGGAAAGAACGATGGCAACCCATACCTACATACAATACCAGCTCCTCTCGAACCTGTTCAGATACCCGTCGGAAGATCTGAGAACGCAGACACCGGAATGCCGGGACCTGCTGGAGATGCTTTACCCGGATACCCTAAAGACCTTCCGGAAGTTTGCCGACTGGGCCATGCATACCCCGCTGTATGAAATGGAAGAGGTGTTCACCAAAACATTTCATATCCAGGCCATCTGCTATCTGGACCTCGGCTTCGTCATCTTCGGGGAAGATTACAAACGGGGAGAGTTCCTGGTGAACATGAAAAGGGAACAGCAAAAAGCAGGCAATGAGTGCGGCAAGGAACTTCCCGACAACCTTGTGAACGTTCTGACCCTGATCCCCCGGATCGCCGATAAAGCCCTCCTGGATGAACTGGCCGTGATGGTGGTCATTCCTGCCCTGAAAAAAATGATGGAAGAGTTCGATGCATCCAGGATGGAACTGAGAACGAAGATGCTCCGGAAAAAACACAACGCCGTATTGCAGGAAGATCAGAAGAACGGCAACATTTACAGGTTCGCGATACAAACGCTTCTGGATGTATTCACCTCTGACTTCAGAAACATACCCTACCACGAACCCGAACACATACATGCCAGCGTGATGAACGGCGCGGGCAGCGCAACATGCGGCACCTGTTCGTTCACAAGTAAGAGACCCACTAAAACTGTACAACCATGACGTTACTTTCGGCTTCTATGTTCAACAAGATCATGCTGTATGTATTACTTGCCTTGATGTTGTTCATTCTCTACTATGCATTTTCAGCCATCATCAAGGCAAGGAAAATGCTCAGGGAATATTCACCTGCCGCCCAGCCTAAAATGGCCAACCATTCCGAAGTTTTCATTGCCATGCTGGCAGTGGCCGGAGGTATTGTTTACCTGTTGAAAACCGGGCTGACAAACAATGCGGGGATGCTGAGCTATATACTCTTCTCGGTATTCCCCTACCTGTCGCTGGTCATTTTCCTGATCGGATCCGTATACCGGTATCGCGCACGGGGTTACCAGGTCTCATCGCTGTCTTCCGAGTTCCTGGAAAGAAAAAGACTGTTCTGGGGAAGCCAGCCTTTCCACTGGGGGATATTGTTCCTGTTCTTCGGTCACCTCATTGCCTTCCTGTTTCCCAGGAGCGTGATGGCATGGAACGGTGAGCCGGTGAGACTGCTTATCCTGGAAGTCACCGCCTTTGCCTTTGGACTATCCGCACTGACAGGCCTTGTATTGCTTATCAGACGCCGCCTGAGCAGTGACCGGGTGCTGGTTGTAACGAACAAGATGGACATGCTGGTTTATGTGACACTGCTTACCCAGATCATATCCGGATTGGGCATTGCCTATTTCAGCCGGTGGGGATCATCCTGGTTCGCAGCCGTACTAACCCCGTACCTGAGATCGGTGTTCGCCTTTAATCCCGACATCGCCGCCGTAAGCGCCATGCCCTGGGTGGTCCAGATCCACATCTTCTCCGCCTTCTTTATGATCGCGATCATTCCTTTCACAAGGTTCGTGCACTTCCTGGTGGCGCCGGTCGATTATATCTGGCGCGGATACCAGCTCGTCATCTGGAACTGGAGCAGAAAATCGATCCGGAACTCAAAGGCGTATTATTTCGGACGGAAACCGGGAAACCACTGAAGAATCACAACAACAGGGTATATAGCAGGCCAACACTGCATGATTTCCCTTCTTGCTATGTCGTTGTTGTAACTACCGGTATGCCCCCTTCCTCCTTCTTCCCCGATGGGAGGAAGGGGTTGCCGGTCATGCCCGGGAAGATTCCCCGGCTTTTGATCCTGTGTTTTGCTGCTGAAGAAAGAACAGTGTTGCTGCTAAGCTAGAGGTCTTTTCCCGGAAAAGATAAACCGTACGACCACCCCGTAGGGGTGATATAATGGTAGCACTGAATGCCCTCACGAGATCGGGAAACCGCCCCCGCCCCGGCTATGTTTTGCAGAATGCATAGCGAAAATCATAATTAGCCGGGGCGGGGGCGGTTTCTTTCATTCCCTTGAACATGATATTCTACCGATGTATCACCCCTACGGGGTGTGCAATGAAAGCCTGGTATCGACATGACTATACCGATAGTTATCGGGGATCGGAATCGGGACCGTCGAATCGCCATGCCGTACACAAGATATGACGGTAAGATCATTCTGTAAATAGGCCAGCATGTTATGCATTAGAACTTCGTTATGAGGTCTCAATTGGTAACGCCTACAAATGAGAAGGGTTTTATATCCTTAACCGGTCCGCATTCAGTATCACCATCCAGTCTTTGCCGAAGTCAATCAGTCCCCTGGACCTCATCTCCCCGAGTCTTTTTTTCAGATAATCCTCCGAGGTGCCGATCATTCCTGCCAGCTCTGCAGGAGAATAGCATATCCTGGCGGAACTTGAAGAAGCGGAACGGCTGCCGTCATTCTCCATCTTCCAAAGAAACAGCAATGTGTCCGTCAACCTTCTGTCTGTATTCTGATGGAGCATGCTTTTGGTTCGGATCTCTATCCACCGGATACGTTTGCACAGGACCTGCATAAGTTCGTGCCTCAGTCCGGGTTGTTGCTGAAGCAAACCGGAAAACGCCGCCCTCGGAAAGAAAATGGCGCTGCATGATCGTTCGCCCGCTATGGCAGAGCATGAATATCTCTTTTCCCTTTGCAGGAATGAGGTCAGCCCGATCAGTTCCCGGCTTGCGGCGGTAAACAGGAATATACCTTCACCGTTCTCATTTTGCCTGACGATCCGGGCGTACTGATTCACGATATAATAGACCCCATCCACACTTCCGCCTTCCGTAAATATGGGATCTCCCGGTCGGTAGAGGGCAGTCTCCAGGTTATGCTTCAATGCATATTCTTCCAATAAAGAAAGGTTTCCCGTTAACAAGGTCAGTGCGCTTGAGATGAACAATTCATTTAAAAACCGGAGAGTCAAATTTAGCCTGGGAGGCTGCCAAAGGCTATGACCTGCATCATATGGGCCTATGATGCCGTACGATTGCGGGCTATGGTAAAATCTGTCAATCGATGAGATTGGCCATCCGGATCAGTTGGGGAAGATTGACGAGTTCGATGCGCTTGCCATGGATCCCGAGGATCCCCTTCTTGTTCAGGTCGGAAAGTGTACGGATGGTGGTCTCGGTGGTGACGCCGGCCAGATCGCCGATCTCCCTGCGGGTGAGAACCACGTCCAGGGTTCTCTCATCCTCCCTGAACCCGAACTTTTCCTTGAGGATGAGGAGCGCTTCAGCGATCCTTTCCACGACCGGCTTTTGGGTGATGTTGATGAGCTTTTTCTCCGACTCCTTCAGGTCGTGTGCCAGCATCCGGATGGTCCTGAATGAAAAATCGCTGTTGCTTCCCAGCGCTTCCAGGAACCTACTCTTGGGGATGTAACAAATGATGCTGTCTTCAATGGCGGTGGCCGTCGCATTATAAGGCTCATCTCCCAGCAGCGACCTGTATCCCAGTACATCTCCCTCTTTGGCAAATCGCACGATCTGCTCCTTCGCATCCTCTCCCATCTTATGGACCTTCACCTTTCCCCGGTACACACAAAAC
Source organism: Flavobacteriales bacterium (assembly GCA_020435415.1). Lineage (NCBI taxonomy): Bacteria > Pseudomonadati > Bacteroidota > Flavobacteriia > Flavobacteriales > Flavobacteriales bacterium. The sequence goes on along the minus strand of JAGQZQ010000034.1, from coordinate 20,020 downwards.
AAACCGTGCCCCCTGTTCCCCTCGTAAAAGATCACCTGTCCCTTCCGGTAAAAGTTCTCCCCTTTATCTTCCGAAAACCGGTCGAGTTCCTGTTCCGAGAGCGCACAAAAAAGCAGATGGTCCTTCCGGCCTTTGCACTCCCTGCAGGAAGGAACTTCAATATACTCCCTGGATCGCATCATATAAAAATAACGTTTTATCCCCTTTCCACGGGTATGATCCACCCGTTATGTCAGGGATGAGTCCCATTGTTCTTTCTTCTCTTTCCAGCCTCCTCATATAACAACTTTTCCTTTTCGCCAACGGGGATGATCCCGGGAACGGGAGTGGTCTTTCCGCCGGCATCCACCGCCACATAGGTAAAGATGGCTTCATTAGTTCTGACACGCCTGGGCCTGGCTCTGTTCTCCGCCCACACTTCCACTTTTATTTCCATGGAAGTACGGAATGTCCTGGTCATTCTTGCTTTGATGGTCACGATATCACCTACCCGGATCGCCTTTCGGAAGGTGACCTGTGCGATGGAAGCTGTTACCGCTTCCATCCCTGAATGCCTCTGAGCGGTGATCTCTCCGGCGATATCCATCCAATCGATCAGTTTCCCTCCCCTCAAATTGCCCAATGTATTCGCATCATCAGGCAAAACGAATTCACACATGACTGTAAGGGATTCTTTGACTTTTTTCGGCTCCATGATCCGTCTGGTTATTTGGCTGCTCATGATTATTGTCACTCACTTCATCCTCCGATCGCCACCATGCTTCTGTTCTTATCGATCCGCCGGGGATCGACCGTGCCTGTGAATACATCCATCCCTCCCCTTTGAGCATACTTGGAGACGATGGAGCGGACGATCGGCGGGACAATATCCTCTCCGTTCCGGAGGGGGGTAAGAAGGTCTGTTTCGGAAGAAGAGAAAAGGCAATTTTTCATCTTCCCGTCGGCGGTGATCCTGATGCGGTTGCAAGTATTGCAAAACGGGTGGGTCACGGAACTGATGACCCCGAAGCTGCCCGCATACCCCCGCACTCCGAAGCACTTTGCCGTTTCATTGGGCTTTTCCATCAACCTGGAAACGGAGGTTTCCCCGTAATGGGTCCTGATGGCGGTGACCATTTCCTCATACCCCACCCCCTTTGCCCAGTTCCATTGATTGCCCTGGAAAGGCATGAATTCAATGAAGCGGATGTGTACGGGACGGTCTCTGGTCAACTCTACGAAATCCACCAGTTCATCATCGTTCACGCCCTTCATCACCACCACATTGATCTTAAGATGGAAGTTTTCGTTCAGCAGCATGCGGATATTCGTCATGATCCTGTCAAAGTAGTTCCTTCTGCTGATCATGGCCTGCCGCTGTTCCTTCAGCGAATCCAGGCTCACATTAACCGCCCGGACGCCGGCATCCCTCAAAGCATCGATATGCTGATCGATAAGAATACCGTTGGTGGTCACCGCCAGTTCAACAGGCAGTGTTCCAAGCGCCCTGATGATCTCCCCTGCACCTCTCCTGACGAGGGGTTCTCCTCCTGTCAGCCTGATCTTCTTCACACCCAGCCGCACGAAGGTCTCAGCTATCCGGAACACCTCTTCGTCCCGCATGAAATGCGCCTTGTCCCTCAGGGGGATACCCTCCTCCGGCATGCAGTAAAAACAGCGGAGGTTGCAGCGCTCGGTCAGGGACATCCTCAGGTAATCGTGCCTTCTGCCGAACGAATCGACCAGCAGGTCCATCGGGGCATCCTCCGGGGGAGGGATCGGGTGATGTGATGCATTGTTTAACATCCGGTGACTGCTTCTCCCGTACGGGAAGATTACTTCTCCTGTACGGGCTGTAACTTTTCAAACTCCTCCCGGGTGATCAGCTGATGCGCCAGCGGGAACAGGATATGGTCTTCCCTGTAAATATGGAGTCGCAACATCTCGATCAGTTCACGGCCGTTATTGTATGCCGTATCGTATACGAACATACGGGACCGTTCATCCTGCAACCGGGCTGCCAGGCCCAGCATATTAAAGGCCAGGGATCCGAGCTGAATGAATTTGACATGGTCGTCTTCCATCATATCCACGGCGGTACGCGGGTTCAGGCCTTCACCGTGCTCTTCGGATGCCAGCAACCGTTCATGAAGCAGGGGAAACAATTGTTTTTCCTCACGCTGGTTGTGATCGAGGATATGGTGATCGAAATAATTAAAAAACTCACCGAAGACTTTATTGATCTCCGCATCCATCCGGTAGTGGTTTTCCTTGAAGGCGGCCAGCGCTTTCTCGAACTGGTCCAGTTTCCCGGTCACCGTTCTATGTTCGTCCATGTAGTGCTGAAGCAGTCTGTGCATCTGGTCATACCCGATCCCATCCACCACGGAGCCATCGTAGGCATCGGGCGGATCCATGGGTGAATGCTCTTCCAGGTCCAGGCCCTTCTCAGCATTCCGCATGATGGGATCCGAACTGTTCAATGCCTTGCTGGCTTCCTTGTCTGCCTGGTTGATGCGTTTTCCTGTTGTTCTGTCGATGACGCGCATAGTTCCGTTATTTATTATGGTAAATAACGGCCGATATCTTCTTTTTAAAAATGATATTTGTCATATTATAACTATTAACGCGTTGCCCCTTAAAATACCTGACACGAAAGCATGCCGGTATTTCGGCTCGTACTTCGCCTACTGATGTATAACCCCAGTTAATACATATAGATCAGCGCGAAAAGCGCTTTCTAATGCATAGGCTGGGATAACGCTATACACAATACAGGGAGCTCAGAACGGAGAACCCAACCGGGGGTCGGAAATAAAGGAAGTATCCGTAAAGGTTTTGAGGAAAGCCACAAGGTCGGCCTTTTCCTGGGTGGTAAGGTTAAGGTGCAACCATTTTCCCTGCTTCGTCATGATCGGATCGAGGGTAATCGAATATTTGACCCCGCTGCTATAATGCTCCACCACTTCCTCAAGCGTGGCGAATCTTCCGTCGTGCATATAGGGTGCCGTCAGTTCGATGTTGCGGAGGGTGGGCGTTTTGAATTTCCCCATGTCCGCCGGGTCTCCGGTGACATTGTACCTCCCCATGGAAGCGCCGGAAAATACGGAATCAAGACCGATATTGTGGAAGCTGTTGTCGGAGGTGAGAGGAAAAGAATGACAATGAAAGCAATCGCCCCGTTCGGTAAAGAACAGGTTCAGGCCGCGCATCTCCGCATCGGACAGGTTGACCTCATGCCTGTACCAGCGATCCATCTTGCTGTTGCCGGAGACCAATGTCCGGACAAATTGCGCCAGGGCAAACGCCGTTCTTTCATACGTGATCTCCCCGGCGCCGAAGGCCTTTCTGAACAGGGACGGATAAAGCGGATCGTTTTTCAACACCTCCAGCTCGGTATTGAAAAACACCTCCACTTCAAAACGCATGACATCTTCCAGTGTACCTTCCACCTTTCCCTCCCACAGGAACGTCTTGTTCCATCCGAGATTGACATGGGGAAGCACCGCGGTGCCTCCCGCATTGATGGTAAACGAAGAAGACTGGTGATGGCATGAAGAACAGGAAGCGCCTTCGTTGGGGCCGTTGAACGACAACTTTTCATCATAGTACAACCGGCGTCCGAGTTCCACACCTTCTTTTGTAAGGGGGTTTTCAGCTGTATCCGTCATGAAAGGAAAATGCGAAGGATACGCCGGGTGGTAGGGAGTGGGCGAATATACTTCTCCGGGCGGCTCCTTCTCTTCCGGCTTACGACAGGACACCGCAGTCATCATCAGAGCCCCTGCCATCGCCAGGGCGAAAAACCATGAATATTGTATAGCTTTCATCCTTTTCATCGAAGTGTAAAGGCATGGCTGCCGTTCTGAGCGACCTCAAGCATCCTGGGCTTGTTTCCCATGGTGTAGTTCACAAGATCGAGATCGAATATATGCGGATGGCCGAACCATTGATTGATGTTCATGGCCAGTGTCATCCGCTGGTTCTTGTATTTCACGGTGAAAGGATGTTCGATGGATACGGTGATAAGACATGACGCCATGCCGACGTGAAGGGCATAGCCCGACATATGATTCAGGCTATCCATAAAATGCCCTTCCAGCTTGAGGAAGTGATAGCCGCCGCCCATCTGGTCGGGCCATGCCATATTCACATTCTCCATCGTTGGCGGCAGGTAGCCCGTTTTATTGGCATCGCTGTTCAGTCCCACCAGAAAGGTGATGCCGGTATAGTTCTTTGCGGGAATGTTCTCTATGCTCCATGCATTGGTCGGACCACTGAATGCACTGATGTATTGGATCCGTTTATCCGTATGGTTCTCCCCATCCTCCGCAATGAAGGTGACATCTGAGATGTAGTATTCCAGCCTGGATACGCTGTACAGGTTGCCTGCGGCATTGGTATAGATCATGGTATCGGGGATCAGCGCCGCCCCGTCGACCTCGTAATTCACGGCCAGGTTAACCGATCCCATGTCCGGCATGACGGGATGCTTGTGGCAGGCTGAAAGCATACCCGCCATTATACCAGCCCACATCATCTGCTTCCATTGACTGCTCATTTTCTTCCTTTCATGCTTTGTTTATTGGTCCTTGCTTTTATAAAACACAGGCTTGACAGTGATCATCAGGTAAGCCCAGTTATTGATCTCATCCTTACTACCTCCCTTGAGAGCCTCCATGGACTCCGTCGCAAACATTTGAGAATAGCCTGCCTGCAGGGATACCTCATCGGAAAGTTTGTATATAAAGGTGGCATCGAACTCGGTTCCCAGGGCGGATGACATGACCCGGTACTGGCCGGTGGAGGCCCATTCCTCCACATCCAGTATATCCGCCGCCGAAGAGAACAGGTGAACATCCAGTCCTGCCGATAGCTTCTTGTATTTATAAAGCATCCTGAAATAGCTATCCTGGAGCCCGACGCCGTTGGTATGATTTCCTACATAGAAGTAATCCATGAACCCGTTGAACTTATGATTTGTTCCGTAAAGCGGATTGAAGGAGTTGTTTTCCGTGTTGGCCTTGTCCACCTGGCTGGTTCCGGAAAGCCGTTCATAGCCTGCCCCGAGAGAGAATCCGCCGGAGATCCTGTAGTTGGCTTCCGCACTGGCCTGGTAGGCACCCAGGTCTTTACCGGTGCCATCCTTTCCGGTTTGGTAATAAGCGCTGCCGGACAATTTTAACTTCTCTGTTTTATAAGAAAGGTAAGTGCCTGCGGTCTGGCTGTACTGAACACTGTAACTGGTCACACCTGCGGTATCCGTGACCGAATATTGCAGGCCGTTATTCAGGAACAGGATGCTTGCCCCGAAAGCTTCGCTGAAGTTCTTATGCCACCACAGGTATTGCAGTGTTTTGTAGCTGTTCGGAACCGTGTACACGTGGGTGGTCAGTTGTGCCGCATCCTGGTTGAATGCCAGGCCGAGGTCCAGCGCGCCTGTGCTGTCCTTATATTGCAATCTCACCAGGTCATGGCTTCTGGCCTGCTGGGCCCACCCCACATTGCCGAATATACGGTGGTCGTCGTACGCCACTTCCTGCCGGCCTGCTTTTAAGGAGAAGTTCTCACAGAGCCGGATGGCGGCCCAGGCTTCGTGGATGGAACTGAGTGCATCGGACCTGTTAAGCTGGGATGTGCTTCCCCAAATCCTGATATCCTGCAACACGATGCCTACGTCATACAGATCCGATGTGTAGTCAAACCTGAGACGGGAGCGCTGCTCCGTCCAGAACGCCGGATCCTGTGTCTCCTTTGCCAGGGTCTTAAATCCATGCAGGTATTCCGTCCGCGGGCGGATCTCACCCGACAGGACAAACTGGGCGGACAGATCCAGGGCGCCGCATATGCATGCGGTCAGAAGGATCAACGGTTTGGTTGTATTCCATTTTTTCATATCAGCATCATTTCTTGATATCATTTTACAGGTGCCGGGCCGTATCAGCATCGGATGCCTGAATCACCCCGGTCATAGTACCACCAGTTAAGTATGAGACAGATGACATAGTAGATCGTAAAACCATACAGCGCATATTCCGGATGCCCGGCCTTGATCTGTTGCCCGAACACAATGGGTATGATAAAAGCGCCGTAGGCGGCCACGGCGGATGTCCACCCGAGCACCGGTCCTGCTTTCTCCTTACTGAATATGTAGGGGATGCTTCTGAACGTAGAGCCATTCCCGATGCCGGTGGCGAGGAACAGCAGCAGAAAACATCCGAAGAAAGGCCACCAGTATTCCAGGGGATTATCGGCCGCTCTGGCCTGGATCACAAAATAAGCGACGGCCAATGCGCCGATGATCTGAAGGATGGTGCTCCACATGGTCACTTTAGATCCGCTGTTGATCCTGTCGGAAATAATGCCGCCCACTGGTCTTACCAGAGCGCCGATCGCCGGTCCCAGAAAAACCCACAACCGGTAGTTGGCTTCAGGGAAAATATCCTGGCATAACTTTGGAAACGCAGCGGAATACCCGATGAATGAACCGAAAGTCATCGTATAGATGACCGTCATGATCCAATTGTGCTTATCTCTTAATATGGAAAACTGCTTTTTCAGGTTTTCCTGGATGGCAGAAGGCGTTGCATACTTCATCAGCAATACCGTCAGGATGATCACCACAGGAAGTACGATCCACATATTCACTCCCAGTCCGATCAGCAAATAAGCCCCGGCGGCGGCGGCGATGACCCCGTGAACCACCATGATCAGGGTTTTGCCGACCCCCTGGGCGGTAGTAGGCAGGTCGGGCGTTCCGGTGACCAGGTTATTCATTCCTGAATATGCAGCGATCACCGACAGCACGAGCAGGGGCACCCAAACCCAGCCCGCGTTCTGTACACCTGCGAAATGCACTCCGTTCACCACCTGGGTACCGGCGGCCGAAAATATGACCACGGACACCACCATGGGGATCAGCTTTTGCATAACCGCCACACCGAGGTTTCCGATGCCGGCATTCATACCCAGTCCGTATCCCTGTATTCTTTTCGGAAAGAAGTAGCTAATGTTGTTCATGGAAGATGCGAAATTGCCGCCTCCGAATCCCGACAGCAGGGCCATGGCAGCGAAATAGCCATAGGAGGTGTCGGTATCCCGCAGGCCGATCGCCGTTCCCACGGTCGGGATGATGAGCAGTGCCGTGGTAACGAATATGACATTCCGGCCACCGCCCAGGGCAATGAGAAAAGAGTTGGGCAGGCGTAAGGTCGCTCCCGCCAAACCGGCGATGGCCGGAAGTGTATAATACATGCTGTTGATATCCGCCAGGACTTTTTCGTACTCCGGACTGCCTTTTTCCAGGCCTTGCAGCAGACCGAAACCGAAGCCGAAGTCCTTCATATAGGTGACGAGCATGCCCCACATGATCCACACGGCAAATGCCAGCAGCAGCGCTGGTATGGATATCCAGAGATTTTTTGTGGCGATCTTTTTTCCGGTGGTTTCCCAGAAGCTATTGTCCTCTACTTCCCAACGATCGATATTCACTGACATAGGTATGTGATGTGAGGTTCAACAAATTTAAACAGGCCCGGTTGCGTATATTATGATGCAGCTCATATTCCGGGCGTTTCTTAATACTCGTCCTTGAATGCCTCTTCAGGTTCTTTCAGAAAAATGAGGCAATACAGGAAACTCACGGCCGCTCCTGCTGCAATGAGATAAAAGAAGGTCTTATCGTCCACCAGGGAATAGATCACGAGATATACCACGGCGCCAACATTTCCATAAGCCCCTGCCATCCCGGCGATCTGTCCGGTCATGCCTCTCTTGATCATGGGGATAATGGCAAAGGTGGCCCCCTCCGCTCCCTGGACGAACATCGAACATGCAATGGTGATGAGCACCGATACGACCAACCACCCAATTCCGTCAAACATAGGGACGATGGTCTGAGTCCCGTTCTCATTGACGGGCCCGTACTTGCCGATCAGTGCCATCAGGAAAAAGCCGATGGTAATGCCCACCATGTATACCAGCATGGTTCTCTTGCGGTTCTTCATCGCATCCGAGAGATACCCTCCCAAAGGACGGGCGATCAGATTGATGACGGCAAAGGATGCCGCTACCATGCCGGCCATGGTGGCCGTCATGACAGGACTTCCATCGGCATAGGCCAGTCCCCTGAATACCGTCTCGAAAAACATGGGAAGCATGGAAACCACCGCCAGTTCAGCGCCGAAGTTGGCAAAGTAGGTACTGTTCAATGCGGCCACACTGCTCCATGAATACTTCTTGTTCTCCGGAATCCCCGCCTTCAAGTCAGGAAGATTGGTTTGCAGGATCTTTACGACATGTGCGATATAGATCAATGCCAGAACGCCGTAGATGATGTAGAGTATGGTATCCGACAGGATGGGCTGACCGTTTACATGGATCCCTCCGATCCTCCATGCGAGAAGCCCCATAGCGCCGACAAGCGGGAAGGACCAGACGATGTACTGGATCAGGTCGCCGTAAGAGGTCACCTTCATCGGTTCAGTCTTTGAGGCAAACTTTATTTCCTTATCCGGCGGTTTGTCGCTCACAAGAAAGAGATACATGACTCCATATACCAGGGAGATCAAACCGTTTACGGCCAGGGCATATCTCCATGAATCCTCTCCCAGGCCAAACCACTTCTGACAAACGGTAAGGGCAAACCAGGGAAGTGTCATGGCCGCCCAGGCCGAACCGAAATTGCCCCAACCTGCATAAAAACCTTCCGCCCGTCCGATCAGGTCCTTGGGGAACCATATGGCCATCATCTTGATCCCGATCACAAATCCGGCGCCGATGGAGCCAAGCACCAGTCGGGATATCATTAATTGCATAAAACTATTCCCGAATGCAAAGAAGAAGACCGGAACGGACATCAGTATCATCAGCCATGAGAATACTTTCCGGGGACCGTATTTATCCACCAGCGCACCAATGGCGATCCGTGCAGGGATGGTGAGTGCGACATTGCAAATGGCCAGGATCTTGATGTGTTCCTTTGTAAGCCAATCCAATGATGCCATCATGGTGGTAGCAAGAGGCGCCATATTGAACCACACATAGAAAGTAACGAAAAATGCGAACCAGGTATAGTGGAGTGTCTTTATCCTCTCCAGCTTAAAATCGAATAATCTTAACTTCTCCATGGCAGCGTACAGTTTTGCATTCATTATTATTAAAAACAAAGGCACAGCATGTTCATCTGACTAAAAATGAGTCAGATCATATTTTTAAATGAAGAATATCATGAAGACCGGCAGAAGTTGAAATATGAAAATGGGATAATATGAAAATGGGGCGATGTCGCCAGCGTATTGCCTTATCAGCTTGTTATCAGAAGAAACCTTTTTATGATTATTATCATTTTACCATCCTTGAAGACGTTATACTTTTGAAAAAAACAAAAACCATGAAAGCACAAGAACAGATCGGGAATATCGTAGCCACTGATTACAGGAGCGCATCTATCTTCCGTAAATATGGGATAGACTTTTGCTGCGGAGGCGGAAAAACGGTTGAAGCGGCATGTCAGGCCAAAGGCATTGATATGCAACGGGTACTATCAGACCTGGAAGCGCTGGAGAACAAGGACAATCTGGCGAATGGCAATTACAACGAATGGGAACTGGCACGGCTGATCGATCATATTGTCAATGAACACCACGCATATGTACGTACCGCCACTTCGGACCTCCTTCAGTACCTGCATAAAGTGGCCAAAGTGCATGGGGACCACAACCCGGAGCTGATCAAGATACTCAGCAAATTCCAGCAGGTCGCCGAGGAGTTGGAAAACCACATGCATAAAGAAGAGTTTGTTTTGTTTCCCTATATCAAATCGCTGGAATACAGCTGTACCGCATCGGAACCGTTTTCCCCTCCTCCTTTCGGAACCATCAGGAACCCTATCACCATGATGGAAAATGAGCATGAGATGGCAGGACAATTGATGGAAGAAATAAAATCGCTGAGCCAGGATTACACCCCGCCCGGGCATGCCTGCAATACCTACAGGGTATCGTTCAACCTGCTGGCCGAGTTTGAAGAGGACCTGCACAAGCACGTGCACCTGGAAAACAACATTCTGTTTCCAAAAGCGGTGAAACTGGAAGATGAGTTCCTGCAATCCTGAAATGAGCACTACAATTTTGCACACATGAAAAAGGAATTGGATTCCAACACTTTAGAAAGTAGTGAACTGGTGGAGCAGATATTTGAGTTCTGGTTCAAAGGGAAGGATCACATCCGTTCCCCCTTTCCGGAATATATCAGACCAGAACTGAAAAGGTTATCCGTGCAGCGATTCTTCACATGGGCCTCTATGCTTAAAGAGGAAGTGAAGAAAGAAATCAACGACACGATGATCGGGGAGAAATTCGAGGAGATTATTTTTGAGACCGCACTGGACCTGGTGCAAACCGAAGATGAAAAGCTCACGATCCATTATCCTTTTATGCCCAGGACCGGCGACAGTCTTGACAACAAGGAAATACCCGGTGAAGAGGCCAGCATTGTCAGGGATCGCTCCATTGTGAAAGAAGGAGACAGTATTTTCCTCAAAGTGATGTTGGAGTATCCCCCGGACAAGAAAACCTGGGAAACAAGGTTCGAACTGCCTGCATGAACCAGGATCCTTGATCTGGTTAAGAAACTGTACTCACGGTCAGAGCCATAACCGCATGTGACCTGGATCATATTTTACCGTCCGCACATGGCCTACTTTCGCCCACCTTTAACAAGCCCCGGTGTGTGTGAAGGATATCCTCCGTGGTAAAAATGATATGAATCCGATGAAACATCCGCACGAGCACACTTTTCATATTCCTGTGATGGGACTGGGCTATACCATTGACACACCGGTAAAGGTAGCACGTTTTGGTATCTCCTCCGTGGTTTCCATTATTCAGGACGAACTGGTGGAACAAATGAGAGAGTTTCACTGTGGAGCGTCCGGAGAGGAATACGTGCCGATACGTGCCGACGACCCGGATCACCGGGCCAAACGGATCACTGCATATCTCAATCTGTTACAACGCATTGTAGACAAGCAGGTACACAGGATCCGATCCGAACCCTTCGGGAAAGGAAAGGAGATCACAAAGTACTTCGTTCTTCTTCCGGATCATTCTCCCTTGAAAAAGCTGTACCTTGACATGGCAGAGTCCACCGGGAAAGCAAAGGAATTTCTTCAGCAGAAATTAAGAGACACCATCAAAGCCGGATCCATCGACGTAAATATTATGGCCTCGGCGGATAATCCGAATTATTCAAAGACAGGTGAACCTCTTCCGGAACCATACAATGATGCGATGGCCGCATTACGCGGATTCGCCGAAAGCAACCTGTCTTCCTCCTGTATATTTTCAGCCGGGTTTAATCCCAGGTTATACTCATACGCAGAAACCTTCCCGGATTTTTTTCCGGACAGGAACGGTCATCTCAAAAAAAAGATCATCCTGAAAGTAAGCGACTACAGATCCGCACTCATCCAGGGAAAATTCCTGGCCGGCAAAGGCTTATTTGTTTCGGAATTCAGGGTAGAGTCCGGTTTGAACTGCGGTGGACATGCCTTTCCCACCAATGGAAAACTGCTGGGTCCGGTGCTGGAGGAATTCAGGGTCAACCGGCACCACCTGAACACCATGTTACTGGATCTCTGCAATAAGGCATTACAGGCAAAGCATCATCATCTGCTTTCGCCTGATGTCACTGCCAGCCTATCCGTTCAGGGTGGAATAGGGACTGCAAACGAAGATGCATTTCTGCGAAACCACTATGATATAGATACGACGGGATGGGGCAGTCCCTTTTTGCTTGTACCTGAAGCCACCAATGTGGATGAAGATACCCTGCAAAGTCTCGCAAGGGCTAAAAAGGAGGATTATTACCTGAGTCATGCATCACCTCTGGGAATCCCATTTAATAATTTCAGAAAGAGTACTTCGGAAAAGCAAAGGAAGACACGGATCGGTAAGAACAGGCCGGGCAGCCCATGCTATCTAAGGCATCTCCGTTTTAATACAGAATTCACCGAAAGTCCGGTCTGTCTCTCATCCAGGGAATACCAGCATCTGAAATTACAGGAGCTGGCAAAAATGGAACTCACAAAGAAAGAATTCAGGGAAGCTTTTGACCTCATCACCGAAAAAGATTGTCTTTGCCATGGACTTTCCGCATCGGTCCTGATCAGGAATAAATTGCCTTTACCTCATAAGCTTAACGCTGTAGCCATTTGCCCGGGACCGAACCTGGCGTATTTTTCCTCCATCTTTTCCCTGAAAAAAATGGTTGATCACATTTACGGCCGTACCAACATTCTCAATTCCCTGCCACGCGCACATATGTTCGTCAACGAATTAAAAATGTACGTGGAATATTTTAAAAACGAACTGCTGAAAAAGTATCATTCCGCCTCCCTGCAACAGAAGGGGTATTTCGTAACCTTCAGATCCAATCTGCTGAACGGGATCGAGTATTACAAGCAGCTTGCTCTGCAAATGCCCAATGATCCATCGGAGTCGAAAAACAAAATAAAAGAGGAAATGGAGATGATCAGGGAATCCCTTCTGGCATTTTGTATGGGACCACTCTTTAAGAATGTATTTGAAAAGATATAACCTCCGCCGGACAGCAAAGAGGCATTATTTCTGAACCGGAAATTGCCTGATCAATGCGTCATCCTTGTACAGCAGATGTTCTTTCATATTCCGCTTCGCATCCCACCGTATGAATTCACCGTTCAGCCTGTCATCCTCATAATTGCCCTGCGTAAGCTTGTTCCCGTTCCTATCCCACGTGCTCCAGGTCCCTGTTCTCCCGCCATTCCGGAAAGTTCCTTCCATTTTCTTTTTCCCGTTCTCATAGTACCATATCCACTTTCCTTCATTCTTCCCGTTGAGGACCGCCCCGGATCGCTTGAGCTGTCCGTTGTCATACCTCACATTGGCATCGGGGGCGCCGGTAAAATGCCAGACGGCCCACGCAATGATGATGGCGCCCGTGATGATCTTATGATAACTGTTGTAGCTGAATCCAAACATCCCCGGCAGATTGGAGGCACTTACACATCGTGCCCTGCGCCCCTCATGATCCCGAAGACATGAAGCACCGAAGGGAACAGCACATCCATGGTCTCCTGCGCTCCCCGGGTGGAGCCGGGCAGTGCAAGAACCAGTGTCCCGCCAATGGTTCCGGCTATTCCGCGCGATAACATGGAATAGGGAGTACGCGACTGTCCGTAGCTCCGGGCAGCCTCCATGATACCGGGTATCTCCCGGTCCAGCAGCGGAGCGATCGCTTCCGGGGTCACATCCCTGGCCGACAGACCGGTTCCCCCGGTGAAGATCAAGAGGTCCGTGTGCCGGTCATGATATGCCCTCACCTTATCCTGAATGCTGCCGGTCTCATCGGGTATGATATCATAGGAGGCGACACGGATGCCGCAATCTTCCAGCTTTTGTATGATGGCCTTCCCCGCCCTGTCTTCCTTTGCTCCCGCCGATATACTGTCGGAACATACGATCACCGCAGCCGTGAGATCTTTCCTGAACCTTCCGGCGAAATCGGACTTTCCGCCTTTCTTTTCCACCAGTCGGATCGATTTTATCTCCACACCTTTGTCTACCGGTTTCAGCATATCATACATGGTCAGCGCCACCACCGAAGCACCGTGCATGGCTTCTACTTCCACACCGGTTTTGTAAATGCTTTTCACTTCCGTGCGGATATGGATCTCCAGGCCATTGATCTCATACGACACCGCGGCTTTTTCAATCGGAAGGGGATGGCAGTCGGGGATCAGGTCGGGTGTTTTTTTTATACCCAGCAATCCCGCCGCCCTGGCCATCTCAAACACGTCGCCCTTCGGAATGCCCCCGCTCCGGATAAGGTCTATGGTCTCCTTCCGGCTTACCTGCACAATGGCCTGTGCGATGGCTGTTCTCAGGGTTGTGATCTTGTTGGTAATGTCTATCATTTCCTATTTGTTGATTTTCCATTGATGACTGTGATCCCCGAATATTTCCTTTCCGAAGACGGGCACTGTTGTTTTGATCTGTTCCACGATATAGTTGATCGCCTCAAAAGCAGTCTTTCTGTGAGACGATGAAACGAATACGAACAGGCAGATCCCGCCTGCCTTCACGACACCGAGGCTATGGTAGATGTGCATGCATACGAGATCATATCTCCGGAACGCTTCCTCCCGGATCCTTTCAAGTTCTGTCTCCGCCATCTTCTCATAGCAGGTATATTCGATGGCCTCCACTTCCTTCCTGTCTACCAGATCTTTTCTTACCTGTCCCAGGAAGATCTGGTGTGCCCCAATGGTTGTTTTGAACTGATGCTTTGCGATGGCATGTGCTATGAACTCCGGGGAGATCGCTCCTTCCATGAACACCTGTTTCTTCTTCATTTCCGGTTTTGTCTTTGTTTGCATGTCTGGTCGGCATTGATGTTATCTGACGCTGTTGATCCTGGTACTACGCATGTAGCAAACTCAGGTCATCCACCCGCATAGGGCGGGAGTACGGCCACCTCATCGCCGTCTGTCAATATTCCCCGGTCATCACCCAGCACCTGGTTGACGGCGAACTTGTAATATATTCCTTTCAGTTCCTTGTACTTCTCTTCCAGCAACCACTGCAGTTGCATGACCATGATACCGCTGTTAACGGTCAGGATCTCCTTGTTTTTTTGCGTGACCTCCGCCACCTGTGCAAAGTATATGAGAGTGATATTCATGGCTTCAGAAATTTACCCAGCTCCAGCGGCGTATTGAAATTGGCCAGCATCTTATCGTCAAAAGAAGAAAAGTCCCGGGGCATATCGATCTCGTTCGTACGCACACACCGGATTGCCTCTCTCACCTTCAGCTTTCCCGTGTCCAGTCTTTCCCGGAAAACAGGCAGGCACGACTTTTTGTAAACGGCGGTCAGCGGATAGAGAACGTCGCCCGACCGCGGGACCACCGCATCGCAGCCACCGGTGCGGTCCAGAAGGAAAGACCAGAATTCCGGCGTCACGAAAGGACTGTCGCAACATACGAATATATTCAGCGGACTGTCTGAAACGGCCAGCCCTGTACAAATGCCCGCAAGCGGTCCGCTGTCAGGAACAACATCGGCATATACAGGATATCCCAGTTCCCGGTAACGGTCATTGCCCGCTATGATGGCGACGGTGGAACATACAGGCAGCAAGGAGCGGGTGGCATATTCGATCATGCTGGTCCCATGAAGCGGGATGAGTGCCTTGTCGCGCCCCATCCGGCTGCTTTTTCCGCCGGCCAGCACAAATCCTGTTATATCGTACCTGTAGTTGATCATACGAGAAACAGTTTCACGGAAGCGATCAGCAGAACAAAGGCCAGCACCTGGTGTAGCACGGGAACGCCCATCTTCCCGCTTCCCATATAACCGCCCAGCCATCCTCCTGTCAGGGCAACCCCTACCAGGAGGAATGCTTCGGACCCTATGGACACGCCGCTCATCATCAGGCCTCCTATCCCCGCTGCCGAATTCACCCAAATGAAAGGTGCGGATACGGCTGCGGCTGTTTTCACATCTCCCCATCCCATGAGCAGGATCAGCGGACTGAGTATGATCCCCCCGCCAATGCCGATCATCCCCGAGAAGAAGCCGATGCATGCACCGGTGATCAGTCCCTGCCAGAGCGTGGGCAACGCAATGACCGCCCTGCCCTTTCCGAACACGCCGAACAACCGAACGATGGCAAAGATGAGCGCGATCCCCAGAAGGTGTTTGTACAGCGAGGCATTCACATCCATATACCCTCCCAGGAAAGCTGCAGGAATGGAGGTGATGACAAAGGGATAGAATAATGAATGTTTAAAGTGTTTTCTTTTATAAAACTCAAAAAAAGAGATCCCGGCCACAAACAGATTCAGCAGCAGGGCCGTCGGCTTCATCACCTCTGCCGGAAAGCTGAACAGTGCCATCAGCGCCAGGTAACCGCTTGCGCCGCCGTGTCCTACCGATGAATACAGGAAGGCCACGGCGGGAAGCAGCATTAGGAAGAACCATATCTGATCAATGTTTTCCAGCATACGCTTGTGCATTAGTTCATGGTCCGGCCCATAAATTCCTTCAACTCTGTCTTCAGAAACTTCTCACATCTTTGATGGAGGTGTTCAAAAAGCTGTATCATTTTTTTCCCGTGATCCGTCAGCACCGACCCTCCCCCGCCCTTCCCTCCGGAGGTACGTATCACCAAAGGGACTTCGGACATGTCGTTCATGGACTCCACCAACTTCCACGCTTTGAGATAGGACATATTCATGGATCTGGCGGCCCCGGAAATGGAACCGTGCTTCTCAATAGCTTTCAGCAAAGCCACCCTCCCTTTCCCGAGAAAAGTGTAATGGCCGGCAGTAAGCCATAACCGGTTCTTTACACTCACGAATCGAGGATCTGATCTCACCGCTATATTTCCTTATATATAACGATCAAATATAACCCCGCACGGCTGCTCCGAATATGATACAAATCATAAATAAAACAGGAATATGTCAGGAACCACATCTGTCCGGAACAAGGAGGCATACACCGGGGAGCGCACTGTTGCGAAAGTGTATTCCACTTAGTAACGAAGCAAGGGAGTTCTATTTGAACGTATGCAGATAGAGGACGTTTTCTTGAACCACATATATAGATCATAATAGCACATGGTTCCATCAAGTAATTCTATGTAAAAACCCTATGTGGTTCAAAAGACTTTTGTTTTAAAAGTTGTTAAGGGAGAGAAACCACATTATCAGATTATTTTGAACACCAGTGATCAGGAACGCAGGTCCTGGCGGGCAGATACAAAAAAGCCCGGGGATCACCCGGGCCGGATCGACCTGATGTGATTACTTCAGTTTCTCGAAACGGGCCTGGAAGAATCTCAGGTATTTTGGCTCATAAATCATTTTCAAACCTTTTATCCTCTCTCTTTTTTCATATACCCTGCTGATGGATTCCGCGATCACATCCATATGTGCCTGTGTATATACCCGCCTGGGGATGGTCAGCCGTACTAATTCGAGTTCGGGATAATTGTGGTCATTGGTTTTCATATCTCTGCCCGCCGAAACGATCCCCCTTTCCATGGTGCGGACGCCGGAATCGAGGAATATCTCCGCAGCCAGCGCCTGGGCCGGAAAATCACTTTGCGGGATATGCGGCAGGAATTTCCGGGCATCCAGGAAGATCCCATGGGTCCCCAACGGCTTTACCAGGGGGATGCCTGCTTCGTCCAGTTTATTCCCGAGATAGTGCACCTGTCCGACCCTGGCCTTCATATGCTGATCGTCGAGGGATTCCCTGATCCCGATGGCCATTGCTTCCATGTCCCTTCCTGCCAATCCGCCGTAGGTATGCAATCCTTCATAAATCACCACGAGATTGCGGGCCTCTTCGAATACATCCGGATCATTAACGGCCAGAAAACCTCCGATGTTCACCATGGCATCTTTCTTGGCGCTCATGGTGGCGCCGTCCGTCAGGGAGCATATCTCCCTGACGATCTTCTGCACGGACTTATGCCTGTACCCCGGTTCGAGCTGCTGGATCATATATGCATTCTCAGCCACGCGTGTCATATCATGGATGATCTTTATCCCGTGTTCCTGTGTCAGCGCTCTCAGCTCTTTGAGGTTGGCGAGGGAAACCGGCTGTCCGCCGGCCATATTCACGGTAGTGGCCACTGAAATGTACGGAATGCGTTCCGGGCCGTGCTTTTTGATCAGCTTCTCCACCTTCCTCAGATCAACGTTTCCCTTGAACGGGAATTCACTGGAGGGATCATGCGCTTCATCGATAATGACATCCACGAAACACCCTCCGGCCAATTCCTGGTGAAGACGGGTGGTGGTAAAGTACATATTGCCGGGGATGTAATCCCCTTTCCTGATCATTATCCTGGAAATGAGGTGTTCCGCGCCTCGCCCCTGGTGAGTGGGTATGACATACTTATATCCGTAGTATTTCCGGATGGCATCCTCCAGGTTATAAAAATTCCTGCTTCCGGCGTAAGCTTCATCTCCAAGCATCATGCCCGCCCACTGCCTGTCGCTCATGGCCGACGTTCCGCTATCTGTCAGCAGATCGATATAGATATCTTCCGACCTGAGCAGGAAGGTATTATGACCAGCCGCTTTAATGGCCTTTTGCCTGTCGCTTCTGCCGGAAACGAAAACCGGTTCCACCACTTTTATTTTATAGGGTTCAGCCCACGATCTTTTCTCAGAAATTGCCATATATCAAAAATTATATAAAATAAGAAGATGGCTCAAAGATATCGGCAGAGTATCCCGCATAATATGATGCAGATCATATGATGCTTTTAAGGAAAAGGCAACAAGACCCGGAAAGGTTCCCGGGTCAGGATGGCAGCATATGCACTTCCACTTCCTCTCCCCGGCCGACCCCGGATTTGTTCGCCGGTATGTAGATGAGTGCATCGGCATTAGCAAAACCAAGCAGCATATCGGAACCCTGTTTATCGAGCACCTCTACCTGCCCACCGTTTACTTTTGCTTTCAGAAAGCAGGCCCTTTCTTCCTTTTTGATGAATGGCGCGGCCATTGGAAGCCACCGTATCTCCAGTGAGACGGGGCTTATGCCGGACATTTTCCGGAGGGCAGGCAATACATATTGATAATAACACAGCAAGGCAGCTGACGGATTACCGGGAAGTGCAAAAAGCAAACGCCCCTGTCTTTTGCCGAAAAAGGCAGGTTTTCCGGGCTTCTGGTTGATCTTATAGAAGACCGTTTCCACATGCAGCTCTTCCATGGCCCTTTTCACAAAATCATAATCACCCACGGAAATACCGCCCGACATGATCACTATGTCGTGGTGGCCGGCCATGGTTCCGATGGCCTGGACGGTACGTTCAAAATCATCACCGATGATCATCTTACCGGCAACCGAAAATCCGGTTGATTCCAGGGCGGCCGCCAGTGTGGCGGAATTGGATTCATATATCTGCCCCGGTCTCAGCGGATGGCCTGGCTGCACCAGTTCGCTCCCCGTAACCACCAACCCGACCCGGGGTCTGGGATACACATTTACTTCCCTCAGGCCCAGTCCCGCCAGAAAGCCTATGCATGCCGGCGTCAGAACCGTTCCGCTGCCCAGGGCCATTTCGCCGCATTGTATTTGATCCCCGGTATGCCTGATGTTGCTGCCGGGTTTTACTTCCCCGGGCACCAGCACTTCTCCGTCCCGGATGGTGACATCCTCCTGGCGGACGACACTGCTGATATCTTCCGGAACCATGGCGCCGGTGAATATCCGCACGGCTTCTCCTTCCTTCAGGGTGATGTTCGTTTCATCGCCGGCTCTGATCTCACCCACCAGTTTGTAAGCGCCGTGTAACCCGTCTTTCCCGCTACCGCATAGGGCATAACCGTCCATGGCTGACTGGGGAAAAGGAGGCAGAGAAACGGGAGCGACGATATCCTGTGACAATACATATCCCAACGCGTTATTCAATCCAACCGCACACGGCTGAAGCAAACCGGTATGCTGTTCCACCAATTGCTTTGCTTCTTCTACTGAGATCATTCACCGGGTTGTTTTCCGGAGCATACCAGTGATATGATCAACTGTATGGCTCCGTAATGAACATATCGCCAAACTTAATGCTTTTAAATCATTGTTATTGATTTATGGTTTAAGATTTAAAGTTTAAGGTTTGCGTGCTGTCCCCGTCACTTCATCACCTAGTCACTTCTCAAGAATTCATCTATTTTCACGGCATGGGACTGGTACTGATCACACTGGCAGCCATTCAACGAATGATGGGCATCATGATCTTACTATTGGGAATCGGGTTGATCACAGGATGGATATGATGCACTGCTTTTGATTCATGTGCAAATCACTTACCTTGGTCTCTCTTTCCAAATGACCTTAATCTTTTTCAAATGAAAGCAACCCTTTTCATCGCCGCCACGTGTTGTGTTATGCTGGCTGCATGCGCCGGAGACTCACAGGATGGTGAACCGACCCAAGCCGATACAACCGCCTCCAATCATGCCAAAGCCGTAGAG
>JAGQZQ010000033.1 GCA_020435415.1 Flavobacteriales bacterium | reverse complement strand
TAAGAAACAGGCCTGATAGCAGGAGGACAGCAGATGCCAATCCCGGATAAAACGATAAAAGCGGCAATCCGATGCCCAGCAGGTAGCAAAGCATAAAAGCAACGGTCAGGCTGATATAAAAGCTCCTGATCACCGTTGTCCGGCGAATGGGCTGTGAAAGGATCAATACGATGAAATCCATCGAATTGTAATAATAAATACTTCCGAATACCATGGTAAGCAACGGCAATGCGAGCAGAGTGAGTTGGAGCATAATAATGATGATCTTTTCGGGGTTGCTTTCCAGGAGGAAGAGACCCCAACCAGTAAGCGAAAAAAGAAGAAAGCTGGCGATAATGATGCGGTTTCTCAGCAGGTCTGATAACAGATAGCGAATTAACTTTCCCATGTAAGGCCGTTTTCTTGAAGTTTACTCACGATCATTTTATTCAATTGAGATTCTCCTGTTTCTTCCGATATTTCAACAATGGGCTGATGAAAGCGAATTTTGCCGTCCATCATAAAAACGACTTGATTTACAAGCCCTTCAAGATCGCTCAGAATATGTGAGGTGATCAGTATGAGCTTATTGTCATTTTTTGCCTTGTATATTTTTTGCCGGAAATATTCATTTGCTGCCGGGTCGAGGGCTGCAGTAGGTTCGTCCAGGATAAGAACAGGAGGATTAAAGAGGAATGCCAGGGCTGCACTCACCTTTTGTCGCATACCTCCCGACAAGCTGCCTAAGGTTTTATGCTCCATCTTCTCGATCTCGAATAACTGATAAAGTTCTTTGTCGTACTGTTGAGGTTTTATGTCTTCCCGGACCAATGTTATCATCCTGAACAATTGTCTGACTTTCATGTTTTCAGGCAGCCTACTTATTTGTGGCATATAACCAATGGATTTGCGATAGGAAGCATCGCTATTGATATCCATATTATTGATCCGGATGGATCCATTATCCGGATAAACCAAACCAAGAATGGATTTAATAAGGGTTGTCTTTCCCGACCCATTGGGGCCGATCAGTGCAATACACGATCCCTGTTGAAGCTGCAGATCAACTGCATCCAATACCACCTGTTTTCTATAGGATTTGGTAATATTTTCAATTTTTATCATCCTTCCAGGGCGTCATCTTAGGTTCATGATCGACTAATTCCGCCGGTATCACAGTAGGAAACAATCGTTCCGTAACATCCAACAGTTGGATGATAAAACTGTGCAACATGATCGTTGCAGCAGGGATCTCTTTTGTCACTTTTGCATACACATTGACCGGCCGGTAGGCTACATCGCCTGTGCCGTCCCTGTTAAGATCATATCCATTGTAATTGCTCCAGTAATTATTTTTATAAGTATTGGTGTTGTATCGGGAATTGGTGATCACTTCAAAGGTATTGGCGATAAAATTATTTCTTTCGATCTTTGAATCCAGCGTATTTCCTTTTATATCAAGAGCGGTTCCGTTGAGGATGAAATCATTGTTTTCCACCCTGAGTCTGTTAGCTCCTTCGGCCATGATCCCAACAGTATTTCTGTAAAAACGATTGTCGATAATATCGCCGTCACTGATCTCTTTTAATAACAGTCCGTAGGAAGCTCCTCCCCAGTTATCTGAGAAGAGGTTCTGTTTCATTTTGATCTTTTTTGAGAACATTACAGCCACTCCCGCACCATTTTCCCGGAACTCATTTAACAGATACTCATCGTTATTGGAAAACATAAAATGCAGGCCATAGCGGATGTTCCCCTGGCTTTTGTTATGGGAGATCAGGCTGCTGTCTACGAATTCAAAATATATACCGTCCCTGTGTCCGGTTACCCGGTTGCCGGTTATGTTGATCTTCTTTCCTTTCCACACATGAATGGCATTTCCCGCAGAAGCTTCATTGATGATCGTTCCACTGATTTCATTATTCTTTACAAGGAAATGGGAGGTGTATTCAAGATAGATCCCAAAAAAGCAGTTGCGAATGGTATTTTCACCAATGCTGCCTGATTTGGCTTGTTTTACCCTTATCGCTGCAACCTCCTTCAGATAACTGACTCCCGTATTTTCCAGGACAAAGCCGGAGATGTGAACTTCGTTGGCAGCTATGATAAAGATATCCTCTGCTTGTTCTTCCGCATCTATAACAGGTTGTTTTGATCCTGTAATGGTCAGTGGTTTATCGATGACCAGGGAATGCTCTTTATAGCGACCAGGTTGTACAATTACCGTATCGTTTGGCATTGCAACGGTAATGGCAGAAGCAATAGAAGAAAATTTGCCGTTTTTTTCAACGGTCAGCCGGTTACCCTGCACATGCGGGGAAAACAAAAAAAGAAAAGGCAGAAGGCACAGACTTAATTTAGAACCGGTCATGCAGGTGTCCTAATCGGTTTTGAACTTATTCATGAGATCTGTCCACTCCAATACTTTGGAACGTTCGCTTTCCGGCAGTGCATTCTTATGGAAAAACGCCGCTAAGTTGGCACCCATTGGGCTTTTGTAGTTCGGTGAGTTAACAAAGATCAGAGAATCAATCGGGTGAAGTTGCTTGGGAGTATCATAGCCAACCACAAGAAGGTTTTGATACGAAAGTGCGTCATCATGAATATGGCGCAACAGGCATTCAATAGCATCATATTTAAAAATCCTTCCTTTATCCGTTACCAGTTCGGCACCAAACTTTAGTTCAGCGATGGTCATCTTACAAAAAGCACATTGATCCTTTCCGTAATTGATCTGTTCCGGTCTGGTGGTACAAGCAAGCATAATCGTGCCACAGAGAAAAAAAGTCAAGGCCATTCGGTTCATTGGTTCTGTGTTTTCTTTGAAAAATAGAAGGCCAGAAAAGCCAGCATTATGGTTCCACAGAGAAAAAAAGTTCCCGTTGCAGGGTAGGAGGCGACATAAAAATTCAGCAGGTCTTTTTCTCCGAACAACGGAGGCATATAGGTCATGCCAGACACTTTGATTGGGGCATTCGGATCCAGGTTATGTCCGTAATCATACATCCATAAATAGAAATCGTAGACTCCCAGTCCGCTCAGAATGCACAACAAGGTTGTCCAGCTTACATATCCCCATTGGCGGTTGATCAATATGGAGATGATCCCGAGCAGTAGCATACCAAAGATCACATAGGGAAAGTAAATAAGTTCCGGAATGGAGTCCGGCTCTATAAACTGCATGCCGATGTAATGATTGAGGATGTTGATATTTTGAATAATGTATTCTCCTTCTTCACCACCTGAAAACCTGTTGATCCAGATATTAAGCTCCAGTCCTCCCGGGAACTGGGCAGCATCCAGTGTAATTTTCCATAAGGGGAAGAGGAATACACCACACAAGCTTATGATCGCAATGAACATAAGAATTCTCGGCAACTGTTTGATACTCTTCATAATTTCCTCCTAGTTGGAAAGGTACAGGCTTAGATCATAAGCCTGTACCACGGACCTGAGGACGGTAAATTAAAGTTAACTTTCAGGAATTTCTACCTTGTCTTCAATATTCTCGCCAAGCGACCACCTAAGCGGCACATTCGAATCCTGGGCAGACACACGCATATAACCAGACATTTCCTGATGCAGAGCAGAGCAGAAGTCGGTGCAGTAATATGCATAAATACCAACTGATCCGGGCTCCCAAAGAAGGGTACGTGTTTGCCCAGGCATGATTAGTATTTCAGCGGTAGCAGCCCCTTGCATGGCAAAACCGTGAGGAACATCCCAGTCTTGTTCGAGGTTGGTCACATGAAAATAAACCTTGTCCCCTACTTTCACACCTTCAATGTTATCAGGGGCCAGGTGAGATCGTATGGCCGTCATATACACATGGACCTCGTTTCCTTTTCTTTCCACCTTTGCCTGTCCTTCACCTTTGGCTACATAAGGATGCTTGTTCTCTTCTATTTTATAGAATTTCTTGCAGTTCGGTTGTATTTTGGAGGCCGGTATGGCTTGTGCGTAATGAGGTTCTCCCTTGGTTGGGAAATCCAGCAACAATTTCATTTTATCTCCGGAGATGTCAAAAAGCTGGGCGCTGTGTGCCAGTTCCGGACCTGTCGGAAGATAACGGTCTTTGGTGATCTTATTCATTGCCACCAGGTATTTGCCAAATGGTTTTTTTGTTTCTCCACCGGGAATAACAAGGTGGCCAGGTGAGTAGAAAGTTGATTGCCTGTCTACCACTTCCAGTTTTTCCACATTCCATTTTACAACTTCAGAAGAAATGAAAAAGGTAGTATAGGCAAATCCCTTGCCGTCGAATTCCGTGTGAAGAGGGCCAAGTCCAGGCTTGGTAAGTATACCGTGCAAGCCGGATTCATAATTGATCACAGGAATGCCGTCAATGTCTCCTGCGAAATCATTCGATTCTATGGCAGCCATTAATTTATCGAATGAATAAATGCTCATGTCAGCAGAAAGTTTACCGTTTCCGACAATGTATTCGCCGGATGGGTCGACATCACAACCGTGCGGTGATTTGGGAACGGGAATGAAATAGACCATACCGGGGCATTCCTTAGGATCGATGATCCTGGTGGTTTTCATTTCTTGTGATGCTGCAATGCCGGTTTTTTCATCGATTAAATTATGGAAGTACGAAGTAGTCCGTTCGGTGAATTTCCCCTGCTTAAGATACTCTTCAGCCTTTTTCCAGTTGATGATGGCCATCAGGTCTTTGTCTTTTTGGGAAGCATTCACTTCCAATAAGGTGTGCGCCTGTTCTGAGTTATACGTTGTAAGGAAACTCCAGCCATGAGATTTCCCCTTTCCATTCCTTGCCAGATCGTAGTTAAAACCGGGCATGGATATCTGGAAAGCCAGGTCCATTTCACCTGTCTTGGCATCAACGGATACATAATTGATAAGTCCGGTAAAGTTTTCTTTGTAGGAACTGATGGGAACATCCTTCTGAGGAATAGGTAAACTGAAGCGTGTACCTGAAACAAGGTATTCCGAATTTTCAGTTACAAACGGAGCGCAATGCAATCCTGCAACATCCGGAATTTCCAGTATTTCCACAGTTTCAAAGGTAGTTAGGTCAATGCGGGCAATGCGGGGGGTATTATTGCCATTTACAAATAACCATCTGCCGTCGAACTCCCCGTCGGTTTGAGAAAGTTCTATATGGTGAGAATCATCCCAGGGAATTACACCATAAGAGGTATTGAACATAGCTTTGGTTTCTTCGCTGTATCCATAGCCATTTTCAGGATAAACTGAAAATACCGGAATCTCTTTTAATAATCTTCCTGAAGGAAGGCCATAAGCAGTGATCTGTCCACTAAAACCTCCCGATAAAAAGGCGTAAAACTCATCATATTCGCCTGGTGCTACATAAACCTGGTCAGTAACATTACCCTCCACGACTGTTTTAACATCCTTATTTTGGCAAGATGCAAGTGTTGCAAGTACAGCGAACGGAACCGATAAATATTGAATGTAACTTCTCTTTTTCATAATTTTACGGATTTAACCTTTTACGGCCTGGTCTTTACTGTTGGTTTGTTCAAGATCATTTTTGCGCATGTATTCAAGGACGTTCCTGGCATCTCCGGTTGATACTCCCTGATTTGGCATTCTGGTCAAACACTCTTCGAGCAGTTTTTGTGCCTGTGGATCTTTATCCAGCATAACATCCACATTAGTGATCATGTTCATGATCCACTCTGGCCTTCGTCTGTTGGTAACACCTGCCCACCCCGGTCCAACAACCTTTTGGTCGGTCAGTTTGTGACATGCAGAACATTTCATTTCATAAATGGCCTTTCCGCTGGCTATCATATTTTCATCTAATGGGTCCGTCAGTTTGACTTCTTTGATCTCTCCGATGCCTTTCGGATTGCCTGCTTTAGGTACTTCTTTTGCTTCTGTAGTTTCTTCCGAAGTACCCGTCGTGCTTTTACGGTTCGGGTCAGATTTACTTCCTTCTCCTCCTCCCCCGCAAGACCAGATAAATAAGTAAGTGAGCGAGAGTAGTGCGAATGTTTTGATCTTTCTCATTGCTTAATAGTTTAATGGTTCAAAAATATAAGTCGTTGAAGTTCTTTATTATGATTTCAATCAAATATTTAGCTGAAGTTAGTCATACCAAAAAGTTGTTCAAGAAATTTAATGGCCAGGCTTTTTTGCCGGATGTTCGGAACCCGCGAAGAATGAAAATGATACTCAGAGGTATGAGGAGTGTAAAGACCAGCAGTATGAGATAATATCCGGGAATAAAGCCTTGTCCCATCCAGAACATGGTTCCTTGTCCGAACAGGGTGAATTCCGTTAACAGAAATCCGGCCAGCAACAAGATCCAGCCGGTTTTTGCCGTACGATTCAATGGAAGTACCTGCTCCTTTAAAAGGATGCCGCAAATACTAAAGGTAATGGAACCCAGCATGATCAAGTGAATGAATGCAATGACATAATTCCTGATAGTATAGGAAATAACCGCAACCGAAGGCCAAACTACCAAAGCCTGTATCAGGATCTTAAATAACAGACTGAAAAGACCTGCCAGGATGAGACGGTCGGACCAGGTGCTCCACGGTTTTTTTCCGGAGAACAACACTTTGAAAATATCCTTCAATACCAGGCCATAACCAATCAGCTGCAGGATCACGCCTAATGCATTCAGGTGGAATAATATTTCGAGCGGATTGCTCCAGGTAATACTTAGGGTATATGTGAGCAGGAGCGATAGCTGGATCAGAACGAAAACATATCCGGGAATTTTAACCTGCTTGCCTGAACGATTCAGGTAGTGTATTAAAAGACCAATGGTTGTATAGGTAAACCAGCCGTTGAACTGGAAGTGCAGGAAAAACTGTACGCTTGCATAGAACAAAGGGTGAAGCTTGCCGAGCAGGCTGCTTGTTACTCCTAATGACCAAATACCCAGACTGGAAACCACCATCCATATCACTCCCCATTTGAAAAACACTTTACTTTCGGAAGGACTTCGTTTTATAATAGCTTTTAAGAACATGAAAGCAAAAATGTACATGGTAATAATATGGAGAGTGGAAAACAGGATACTGATCGCTCCGTAACCCTGCCATAAAAAAGACACAAGCATTCCTGCAACAGCAATTATGTTCAGTACATAAATAAGCCGGTAGTTTTTAAGTGGCAGTAAACCTGGCAGGCAGTATATCATCCCTGCGGTTAAAAGCATAAAAATCCAGCCAAGCATGGCCGTATGCGAGTGAGAGTGAAGAATATGCTTGTATTTCAAAAAAGGCACCTCCGTCACGAACATAAATCGCATCAAAACTCCCAGAATGGATGCGGCAAGAAAAAAATAAAGCGCAGTTCTCAGCCACTTCCGGAGTAATCTATCTTCCGGTCCAGATCTAATTGAAGAGGGGGCAGTAGTACCTTGCTCCGTCATTCCCATAATTCGATTTTCAGCCTTTCAAAATTCGGTGTAAATTAAATAGCGAAATATGATTGAGATCATATAAAAAGGATGATGCAGGAACCATAGGACTTTCCAATGAATAAGGAAACAACGATGACCCTGTCACAAATGCAGCTGCCTCCACCGCCATCATTACTGTCTTCTTATTGTATGATATATTCATTATTCCTGTGTCGGTATTTTGAAATGGCGTAACCACATAAGGCTACCATTCCGGTAACAATTCTGTATTAAACCTAAAACATGAATGATTAAAAAGAGGATGCCATCCGTATTCTCTCGCTTCCCGGCAAACTTTAACTCCTTCTGAAAGGAGTGGGAGCCTGATCTTCTACACAAAAAATCCTTACGCAAATATCACATACCTCCGCGGATCGAAGATTCAAACCCGGAGAAATCCATACTTGATTAATCATACCAAATTTTCACGATGTAATATTAGAATTAACGTTTTTAAAATGCAACATTTTTTTTGGCAATAGTCGAAAGAAGGAGGTTATTGATTTCTTGGGTCGCCTATATTTACAGGTAATTTGAGCTTTACCAAAATATTGTGATTGATCCTTTACAGGTGAATCTCCTTTCCAGGATATTAGGTATTGACACTTAATTATTCCCTAATCGGGAATGTAGCTCCGGAAATTATCGGACTATAAATTCAAACCACCACCAGGGAAAGAATCTCAAACCTGCTTTTGCAGAAGCCATTCACGCGGCCTCTCCTCAGACCCGATAAAAACCTGTATCGATTGATATGAGAGGCAGAACCACATTCAGCCGCTCCTACCATACCTGATTAACACGAAAAAATATCCATATCACTCCATCCGGAATGTAATGCCCCTCTCTGTAAAACAGTCATTAACCATTTTACTCATTTGGCTTACCGTATGTATGCTCGTATGTATGCTCTTGTTGCTTTTATCCTTGTTGTGTGCCTCCTTGCCCCAAATTGGACCTGGCCTTGCAAGCCGGCTCGTTGCTAAAATGACTCACCGGGTCATTTCTTAACGTTCCGTTCTCTCTGTTGCTTTATGCCTACCTGCCGTCACACAGGCCGGGTGTTGGCAGGCAGGTTCACACTGATACCGGGGCTAACCGGTTCAGCTTATGAAGCTTCTCCTCTCCCCTGTATACAGTTGCTGTATGCAGTTGCTGATTATCCATGCACTTTTCATATACAAATGCTATATTTGGCAGCCGAAAGGGATCATCCCCTTTCCACAATTTCTACCCCATGAAACAAGTGATCAATACCAAACACGCGCCGGCCCCGATAGGCCCTTACAACCAGGCAATCCGTACAGGAAACATGGTTTTTATATCCGGACAGATTGCATTGAACCCTGAAACCGGGAAACTGGAAACAGGCAATGTGAACGATGAGACCAAACGCGTGATGGAAAACCTGAAAGCAATTCTTTCTGAGGCTGGACTGACCTTTGATCATGTGATAAAGACCAGCATCTTTTTGTCGGATATGGGGTTATTTGCACAGGTGAATGAAATTTATGGCTCTTATTTCACGTCCGACTTTCCCGCCAGAGAAACAGTTGCTGTTGCAGGGTTACCCAAGGGAGTGAATGTTGAAATATCGGTCATTGCGGCGGTTTAAATCGTCAAACGATAGAATATGAATCTTATAAAATATTAGTGCGATGAATTATGATATGATAGTAATCGGAAGTGGCCCGGGAGGATATGTAGCGGCCATCCGTGCGTCCCAACTGGGCATGAAAGTAGGTGTGGTTGAACGATCCGAACTGGGCGGTATTTGCCTGAACTGGGGATGCATCCCGACCAAGGCACTCCTCAAAAGTGCCCAGGTATTTGAATATATCAACCACGCAGCCGACTACGGTATCAACGTAAAGGGTGCCGATGCTGATTTCGGTGCGGTGGTAAAGCGTAGCCGCGGCGTAGCCGATGGTATGAGCAAAGGCATCCAGTTTCTCTTTAAGAAAAATAAGATAGATCATATTCAGGGCACCGGTCAACTTAAGCCCGGAAAGAAAGTTGCTGTTAAGGACGCCGAAGGCAAGGTCACGGAATATTCTGCCAACCATATCATTATTGCTGTTGGCGCCCGCTCACGTGAACTCCCGAACCTTAAACAGGATGGCAAAAAGGTCATCGGATACCGTGAGGCCATGAATCTTCCCAAGCAACCGAAATCCATGATCGTTGTGGGTTCCGGTGCGATAGGTTCTGAGTTCGCCTATTTCTATCAGGCTATGGGCACAGAAGTGACATTGGTGGAATACCTGCCAAACATCCTCCCTCTTGAAGATGAAGAAGTATCAAAACAGGTGGCACGCTCTTTCAAAAAAATGGGCATGAATGTCATGACCGATTCTTCCGTTGAATCCGTCGACACCAAAGGCACCGGATGCAAAGTGGTGATCAAGACAAAAAAGGGAGAAGAAAAAATGGATTGCGACATCGTCCTTTCTGCAGTTGGAATCTCAGCAAATCTGGAAAACCTGGGACTGGAAGAAACCGGCATAGCCACCGATAAAGGCAAGATCCTGGTGAATGATTATTATCAAACCAACATCCCCGGCATCTATGCCATTGGTGATTGCGTAGGAGGCCAGGCGTTGGCGCACGTAGCCTCCGCAGAAGGAATTCTTTGTGTGGAAAAGATCGCCGGACATCATGTTGAACCGATCGATTACAATAATATTCCGGGATGCACATACTGTCAACCTGAGGTAGCATCCGTAGGCTATACAGAGAAAGCAGCGAAAGAAGCAGGATTCGATATCAAGGTTGGGAAGTTCCCGTATTCCGCATCAGGTAAAGCCAGTGCTGGCGGCAACAAAGATGGTTTTGTTAAGGTGATCTTTGACGCCAAGTACGGCGAATGGCTGGGTGCTCACATGGTTGGTGCAAACGTGACGGAAATGATCGCCGAAGTGGTTACAGCCCGCAAACTTGAAGCGACCGGACATGAGATCATCAAGGCGGTTCACCCCCACCCCACCATGTCTGAAGCCGTGATGGAAGCTGTGGCCGCAGCGTACGACGAGGTCATTCATCTGTAAACAAACAGACGGCCTTCCATGTGTGGTATCACTGGCATCGTAGCCACCACCGCCAACGGAAGATCCGCGCTTGCTCACTGCCGGCAGGCAACTGACAGGCTGAATCACAGAGGCCCGGACCACCAGGAGGTTTGCAACCTGGATGTTGCGGCATTGGGACATTGCCGACTTTCGGTACTGGACCCCACTGCTGGAGCGCATCAACCGATGACCGATACGCAAGACCGTTACGTCATCGTTTATAATGGCGAGTGCTACAACTTCAAATCCCTTCGCGAAGAACTCACAGCCAAAGGCCATGCATTCAGAACCGATTCCGATACGGAAGTCATTCTGAATCTCTACATCGAATATGGCGAAGCCTTCGTTGAAAAGGTGAATGGCTTCTTTGCCCTGGCCATATTCGACAAACATGACCACACCCTTTTCCTGGCCAGGGACCGGATGGGCATCAAACCGCTTTACATTTTTTCCTCACCGGACTTCTTTTGTTTCGCCTCCGAGGCCAAAGCCATCCTGGCATATCCGGTTCCCAGGACAATTGACACAGACTCGCTGCACCTTTATCTGCACCTGAACTATATACCGGGCGCTTTCTCCATGATCAAAGGATTGGAACAATTACCACCAGGGCATAGTGGTATACTCAAAAAAGGCCAGTGGCAAACCCGTTGCTGGTACACCATTCCGGAAGCAAACGTTTACGATGGCCAGGATCAGATCAAGCGGTTCAGAGAGGCCATGGAGGCTTCCGTCAGATCAAGATTGGTCTCCGATGTCCCTTTGGGTGCATTCCTGAGCGGAGGCATGGACTCTGCCATTATCAGCGCCCTCGCGGCAAAAGAGACAAAAAACCTGCAAACATTTACCATTGGGTTTAAGGATCATCCGGAAATTGACGAGAGCCGGGAGGCGGAACTCACCGCCAAACATATCGGCAGCGACCACACCACCTTTCACATCCAAGAAGATGATCTGCAGGATAGTGCACGTCACCTGCTTACAACTATGGATGATCCGTTCGCCGACTCGTCCGCCATTGCCGTACACGTCCTCTCCCGATTTGTTCGCACCCGCGTTACGGTGGCGCTTTCCGGTGATGGCAGCGATGAGATGCTTGGAGGCTATCGCAAACACAAGGCCGAATGGCTTGCGAGACATAACCGTTGGCCCAGACCGGCCCTGCCAATCCTGGATAACCTGAGCAGACGACTCCCTCATGACAGAACTTCCCGCATCGGCGACCTGAACAGAAAATGGCTCAAGTACCTCGAAGGTCTTCAACTTTCCCCAAAAGAACGCTATTGGAGGTGGTGTGGGTTCACCAGCGGGGATATGACCGATAAACTGTGCCTGCTGAAATCAACCAACATGGTTTCAGAAAGAATATCCGGGATCACACTTGGCATAGATGGCCGCAGCTCCGATCTGGAAGACATCCTGCTGGCCGATATGCGCACCGTCCTCCCCAATGATATGCTTACCAAAACGGACCGCATGTCCATGGCTTGCGGACTGGAAGTGCGTGTTCCCTTCCTCGATCATCATGTGGTCAAAATCGCGCGGGAATTGCCATTCCATCTTAAATATCGCAAAGAAAGACAAAAGTGGATTCTTGGAACAGCCTTCGCAGACCTCTTGCCTGCGGAGATATTTGATCGCCCGAAAAAGGGTTTTGAAGTTCCAATCCGGCAATGGTTGAACACTTCCCTGAAAGAAGATGTGGACAGGGTGCTGAGCCACGACTTCCTGCAAGCACAAGGTATTTTCCAATACGAAGAAGTCACCCACTTATTGAACCAATCCCGGTCCACCCACCATGCCGGAGATGCCCCCGCCAGGATCTGGGGACTGCTGGTGTTTCAACATTGGTGGGAAAAAACGTTTAATTAAGAATGCAGGGGAATCATTTCGAATGTCCATTTACTAATGACTATCTACTAACTACTACTTACTATTATAATGTACCGCATTCTCCGCATCATTAACCGATTCAATCTGGGAGGCCCCACGTTTAATGCCGTGCATTTGACAAAGGACCTGACCGACCCGTTTGAAACAAAACTGATCGGCGGAGTAAAAAATGACGATGAAGAAAGTTCCGAGTTCATCGCACGGGAAGCAGGCATAGAGCCTCTTATCATTCCTGCGATGCAACGGGACATCCGGTTGCTGGAGGATTGGAAAGCATACCGCCAGATCCGCAAGATCATACGAGAATATCGCCCGCATATCGTCCATACACACGCATCAAAAGCGGGCCTGCTTGGCAGACTGGCCGCAATCAGGGAAAATGTTCCGGTCATCGTACACACTTTTCACGGACATGTATTCCATTCCTATTTCAATCCGGTTAAGACGGGAATCTTTAAACAGATCGAACGATACCTGGCTGCCAGAAGTCAGGCCATCATCGCCATCAGCGAAGTACAGAAAGAAGAACTTTCTACCCAACACAAAATCTGCCCTGCAGAAAAAATGCGTGTGGTGCCACTGGGACTGGATCTGGCAAAATTCTCAGACACAGAACCGGGTTACAGAGATGATTTCAGGAAACGATATCACATTGAAAGCGATCAGATCGCCATAGGGATTATAGGGAGACTTGTACCGGTGAAGGATCATGCCCTGTTTCTCCGGGCCATGCAGCAAGTCAACATGCGCTACCCCGGAAAGGTTAAATTTCTGATCATCGGAGATGGGGCATTGCGTGAAGACCTTTCCGTTCAGGCACGTGAACTGGGTTTTCAAACGAATGGCATGAACACAGAAATCACCCCCGACCATAACCTGCTCTTTACCTCCTGGATAAAAAATGTGGCATGGGCCAATGCCGGACTGGACCTGGTGGTCCTTACTTCCCTGAACGAAGGGACGCCGGTGAGTTTGATAGAAGCACAAGCTGCCGGCAACCCTGTTGTCAGCACGGATGCAGGGGGCGTAACCAATGTAGTCAGAGATGGCGTTTCAGGCTTTATCTCTCCCCGCGAAGAGTCAGCGCCCTTTGTAGAATACGTCTCAGATCTGGTGTCTGATGCTGACAAGCGGCGGGAATTTGGTTCGGCGGGTAGGGATTTTGTGCTGGAACGGTTTGGCAGAGCACGTTTGGCAAAGGACATCCATGACCTCTATATTGAATTACTGAGTACGTCATCAGAATTTTGATACTTTTGTATGTTCATGTAAATGCACCATCCTGAATGAGAAATACTTGCATCATAGGTTTAGCCCTCCTGGTATTGTCGTCATGCAACATGTTAAACCCCAGCCACATGCTTCGGACCCCTCCGGGTTATCAGTTTGATGAACTGCCGATGGATACGGTTGGTGTGGAATACAAGATCGCCCCCAATGACATTCTGGATTTCAGGATTTATGCCAATGACGGTTTCAAACTGATTGACATTGCGTCTGCGTCCAACAATAACGCTCAATACGAAAGAAGGAACGGGTATGATTACCTGGTCGAGTTCGACGGAAATGTGAAGCTGCCCATCCTCGGACGAACCCACCTTGCGGGTATGACCATCCGTGAAGCAGAAAAGTTCCTCGAAGAAACATATGCCACGTATTACAACAAACCATTCATCGTACTAAAGATCAACAACCGCCGGGTCACCGTCTTCCCCGGCAGCGGCAGCAATGCCAAGGTCATCAGACTTGAAAACGAGAACACCACACTTCTGGAAGCACTGGCATTGGCAGGCGGCATCAGTTCACGCGGCAAGGCCAAACGCATCAAACTGATCCGTGGGAAACCGCATGACCCCCAGGTATTCCTGATAGACTTATCCACCATTGACGGCACAGCCGAAGGTGGCGTTATCCTGCAGGCAAATGATATCATTTACGTGCAACCCACATTGCGACTAAGTCAAACCCTTCTAAGCGAAATATCCCCGATTGTCGGATTGATCACAAGCTCTGTATTCATATATAGCGTATTTAAACAATAACGCATGGGTGAAATCAGAATCCCTACGTTCAACGAAGAGTTTGATCTGGGTCTCTTTTTGTTTATCACAAAAAGAAGACTGGTCTGGCTGATCCTTCTGCTGATTGCTTTCCTAAGCGCCAGTTATGCCTACCTTCATTTTAAGCGGGAGCTTTTTCAAGCTTCGACGGTGGTTCAGGTAAAGAAGACCAATGAAGCCAGCCGGGTTCTGAACGTTGAAAGTATCCGGGAATTAGACAACGTGGCTGAAGAAGTAGAACTGTTGCGTTCCGAAATCTTCCTGCAATCCGTACTGAAAGACCTGGACCTGAAAGTTGAACATTTTACCAAGGGGGATGTAACGGTGGCGGACCAGTATGGCAACGCTTCTGTCGCCATCTCAGTGGAAGTAGAGAATGAAAATATCTACAACACGTCCATTTACATTCATCGCTCAGAACACGAAGGCTACCTGTCCCTGTTGTATAATCTTCACGACACAACACGAACGGAAGAGATCAGTACTGGGGAATGGAATAAGGTGGGTTTCGGCCGGATCAAGGCAACGATCAAAGACGAGGAACAGCTGGACAATGTACTTTCCGGAAATGAATACTTCATCGTCATCAACAATGCAGACCACCTGTCGGCCAAGTATGCAGACAAGATCAACATCAACCTGCAGAGTGAAGCTGCCAATACGATCAACATTTCCGTGACGGATTACAACCGGAAAAAGACCGCTGCCATCGCCAACGCCATAGCGCAGAAGTTTACCAGGTATGATCTGGAAAGCACCGCCCGCAGCGCAACCAATATTCTTGAGTTCATCGAACAGCAGATTGACACGGTTTATACCCGGCTTCAAAGCATGGCGAAGATTCTGAGATCATTCAAGAATGAGAACAAGATCAGGACCCTGGAAGAACTTTCAACCAAGTACATGGAGCGCCTTGATAAACTTGAGGATGAGAAGGTGAGCACGGAACTGGAATTAAGCATTGTCCAGGAACTTGAATCGGTCATCAGGGATACCAACAGCAATAAAAGCGTACACGACCTTCTGCCTTTGCTTGCCGGAACTTCTTTTGGCGGAACAATCTCCCAGATGATCAGCCGGCTGAACAACATGCTCGTAAGCCGGGAGGAAGCGCTTTACTCTGTGAATGAGATCAACCCGGGCATCAAAGCATTGGAATACCAGATTGAGATTCAAAAAGGGCTGCTGATCAAAAGCATCATTGCCATCAAAGGTAAACTGGAAGGAAAAAAATCCAGCCTTGAAGCAAAGATAGACGAGATAGAAGCCGTGTTTAACAAAAGTCCGACAAAGGAAATTGAGCTGGAACAGCTGGAACGGCAATATAGCACCGACGAAAAATTCTATACCCTGCTGCTGGAAAAGAAAGCGGAGTACCAGATTTCCAAAGCCGGCTATGTCTCAAAAAATATCATTCTGGCCGAGGCGGTTGTTCCGGGCAGCCCCATCTCTCCGAATCGCCCGCTGATCATTTTTGCAGCCATCGGTTTGAGCCTTCTCATCGGTATCGGTATTATTATCACAGACTATGTCACCTACAATGAGATTACTTCCCTGAATGAAGTATCGAAATACACCCGTGCCGCCATTCTTGGAATTGTACCCAAACACAAAGAAAAAATACCGGTATCGCAATTGATTGTAGATAAAAAGCCAAAGTCGCTCATTTCCGAATCCTTCCGGTCCATACGTACCAATCTGCAATACATTTCCAATGAACCGGGCCCGAAGTCCATTGCGGTTACCTCCACCATCTCCGGTGAAGGTAAGACCTTCATCACCATCAACCTGGGTGGTATCCTCGCATACGCCGGCAAAAAGGTAATCGTTCTTGACCTGGATCTCAGGAAACCCAAGATCCATCTCGGATTTTCTTCTGTCAACGACCAGGGCATGAGCACCCTGCTGATCGGGAAAGATACAGTGGACAATTGTATCCGTACAAGCGCATTACCCAACTTGCACTTCATTACGGCAGGCCCTATTCCTCCCAACCCTTCCGAGTTGATCATGGACCCACGGATGGACGAGGTGGTAAATGAGTTGAAGAAAAAGTACGATATCATCCTTATTGACAACCCGCCCGTTGGGATTGTAACTGATGGTCTGACAAACATCCAAAAGGCCGACTATCCTATCTATATTCTGAAAGCGAATTTCTCCAAAAGAACATTCCTTAAAAATGTGAATAAGTTGATGTCTGAGAACAACATCAAGAAGCTATCAGTCATTCTGAATGGGGTCAACATCACCCAACACGGATATGGATACGGTTACGGTTACGGGTCGGAATACGGTTATGGGTACGGTTATGGCTATGGTTATTACGACGATGACTCATCACGGAAAAACAGCATAGTAAAAAGACTTTTCTCCAAAAAGAGACGCAAAGCAAGATGAACATTACCCCAACTTCATTGGAAGGTGCCATGATCATTGAGGCGCAGAAATTCGGTGATGAACGCGGCTACTTTATGGAAACCTACAACAGGGACCGGTTTGTAAGCCACGGAATAACAGAAGAATTTGTGCAGGACAACCTCTCTCTGTCAAAGGATGTGGGTACGCTACGCGGCATTCATCTACAGGAACCACCCTATGCACAGGCAAAGCTGGTAAGTGTTTTGAAAGGACGTGTCATGGATATTGCCGTAGATCTTCGCGTCAGATCACGCACATTCGGACAATATGTGAAGGTCGAGTTATCCGGTGACGACAGCCGGTTTTTCCTGATCCCTGCAG
The DNA here is from genome assembly GCA_020435415.1 of Flavobacteriales bacterium. Taxonomy (NCBI): domain Bacteria; kingdom Pseudomonadati; phylum Bacteroidota; class Flavobacteriia; order Flavobacteriales; species Flavobacteriales bacterium. The sequence goes on along the minus strand of JAGQZQ010000033.1, from coordinate 15,533 downwards.
GGTTTGGACATGCCTTTATCACCCTCGAACCGGATACCATTTTTCAATACAAGTGCAGTAATAATTATAACAAGGACTCGGAACGAACAATTTGCTGGAATGACCCTGATCTGGCCATCGAATGGGGAACCGATGCCCCTATACTCTCTGCCAAGGATACCCTGGGCATAAGACTTGCCGATTACAAAAGCCCGTTCTAACATACCTGGCCATGCCTTCTGACGCTCCACCGGTAACCATATATGTTGTTTTCTTTTTTTTCTGCCTGCTTTTTTCGGTACTGATCAACGGATTATTCCTTCGCTTTTCCAAAACGCTGGGCATCCGCAACACCGAGGAAACCATCATTCGTTGGGGCAGCCAGTCCAAACCAGCGTTCGGCGGCATCGCCTTTTTCATCATCTTCCTGCTATCCACCGCTTGTTATGCCATCTTCTTTAACAAGGAAAATTTGATCCATGACGGTCAGTTCCTCGGCATCCTGTCGGCCACAACGCTTGCATTTCTTATGGGCCTGGCAGACGATGCTTACAACACCCGGCCGTGGTTAAAGTTCGGAGTGCAGATCGTTTGCGGCGTGTTGCTTACCTCATCAGGCATCACCATTCAATGGTTTTCACAGGAAATGCCAAACCACTTACTTACCGTATTCTGGGTGGTAGGAATGATGAACTCCATCAACATGTTGGATAACATGGATGCCATCACCACCACCGTGGCCATTTCCGTGGTCACCCTGGCCTTGTCCATCATGGTTGTCACCGGACAAATACAACACCTCCACCTGATGTGGTTGCTTGGTGTATTATCCGCTTTATTAGGCTTCCTTTATTATAACTGGAATCCTTCCAAGATGTATATGGGCGATACCGGCAGTCAGTTCCTGGGTATCTTTCTGGCCGCGATCGGAATCGTCTTTTTATGGAATCACAATCTGGAAGCCGGACTTCCGGGGCAACGCCTGATCATGACTTTAATGGCCTTCCTGCTGCCGGTATCGGATACCACCATTGTATTCATTAACCGGCTGTCCAAAAGGCGCTCGCCTTTTATCGGAGGCCGGGATCATACCACGCACCATCTCGTATATCTTGGACTTAAGGATCATCATGTAGCTGTATTGTTTTGGTCTATTTCAACGATATCACTAATTTTGGTGGTTCTCCTGGTTTCTGGCAGGATGGCTTGGAATGGTATATGCGGTGCATTGCTGACCACCTTTGTTGTCGGAACCTTTGTTACCTTACTCACAATCACGAGAAGAACACATGAACCCCGGCATGAGAAAAGTAAAGATGTGGAAAAAGACTAAGTGGCTGGGCTTACCCATTGTATTGGTACTCTCTTTTTTTGCGGTAAAGCTTTTCGTATTTTCTTTTGATGAAACAAAGGAATCAAAAGTTTTCCGTGAAGCGTTCCACGACACTTATCGTATTTTCCCACCCCAGCTGCCCGAAGATCTGAAATTCGCCGGCGAGGAAGTACCGGTGAATGACATTGATATCCATGAAAGACTGGACCGTGAGATCATTGTTAATACCTACTGGCAGTCCAATACCCTCCTCAGCATCAAACTGGCCCATCGGTATTTTCCCGTGATCGAGCCCATTCTGAAAGAAGAAGGCGTACCGGATGACTTCAAGTACCTCGCACTTATCGAAAGCGGCTTCAGACCCGCTGTTTCACCACTCGGGGCAGCAGGCTTCTGGCAGTTCCTGGAACAAACAGCGCCGGATTATGGCATGGAGGTGAGCTCCGAAGTGGACGAACGCTACAACCTGGAAATGGCCACCCACGCCGCATGCAGATACCTGAAAGAGGCACGTAACAAGTTTGGCTCGTGGACCATGGCCGCCGCATCCTATAACCGGGGAATGCAGGGTATTCAGAACCAGGTGGATCTTCAGAAGAATAATAACTACTACGACCTGTACCTGAACGAGGAGACCTCCCGTTATGTATTCCGTATGCTTGCCATGAGAGAACTCTATACCGATCCGGAGAAATACGGATTTATGATACGCCCAAGCGACTTCTATCCTCCGATCAAAACAGAGAAAATCACGGTAGACACAACCATCAACAACCTGGTCGACTTTGCATTGGCCCATCACATCAAGTATAAAACACTGAAACTGCTGAACCCCTGGCTGAAAAAAAGCAGTATGGCCAATCCTAAAAGGAAGACCTACACTATCAGCCTCCCTGCAAAGATTCAGGCAAACCGTCCGTTCTTCACCACCACATACAGAGATTCAATTTAAGATGGAAAGCCTGGAGGTACTCGGTGCACGTGTGCACAATCTGAAAAATATGGACGTGGTTATTCCGCGCCACCGGCTTGTTGTGATCACAGGTTTGAGCGGAAGCGGTAAATCGTCCCTGGCCTTTGACACCATTTATGCGGAAGGCCAACGACGTTACATTGAAACATTGTCGGCCTATGCCCGGCAGTTTCTGGGGAATCTCGAAAGACCCGATGTGGATCATATCCACGGCCTCAGCCCGGTGATCTCCATTGAACAGAAAACGATTTCCAGAAACCCGCGCTCCACAGTGGGAACGGTAACTGAGATCTACGATTTCCTACGACTGCTTTTTGCCCGGGCAGGTGAAGCCTATTCCTACACCTCGGGAAAAAAAATGGTACGCTATACCCATGATCAGATTTTTGATGTGATCATGGAACAGTTCAAGGGAAAGGAAATTACCGTGCTTGCACCGGTGGTGAAAGGAAGGAAAGGTCACTACAGGGAGCTGTTTGAACAGGTACGGAAACAAGGCTATCTGCGCATCATGATCGACGGAGAGGTCCGCGACCTTAAGCCGAGAATGTCCGTTGACCGGTACAAAACACACGACATTGAAATGATCATGGATCAATTCAGTGTGTCTCAAAAGACCGCCTCGCGTTGCAAAGAAGCGATCAAATCCGCCTTCCGCCACGGCAAGGGCAGTCTCATGATCAAGTCGGAAGATGAGCTGAGGCATTTCAGCCACCACCTGATGTGCCCCGATACCGGCATCTCCTACGATGAACCTGCCCCCAATACCTTTTCATTCAACTCACCTTATGGTGCATGCCCGGAATGTAACGGCCTTGGCGAACTCTACCAGGCAGACCCGGAAAAGATACTCGGCAATAAAAACCTGGGACTGAAAAACGGTGGCCTCCTTCCCTTAAAGGAGAAAAAGCAGGATTGGATACTGAGACAGCTGACGGCCATCGGCAAGGAATACGGGTTCACCCTTGAAACACCCATCCACAGCATCAGGAAAGAGGCGCTGGATATTATTCTATACGGTTCGGACAAAGCGTTTGAGGTAGAAGAAGGTGCCTCATCGGGAAGAACCTACCTGCTTAAATTCGATGGCATCGCTTCGTTTATTGATCAACAATTTGTGGATGCGACCACAGAAGCCATGCGTAAATGGGCACGGTCTTTTATGAGCAAGGTCACCTGCCCGGTATGCGAAGGCAGCAGATTGAAAAAAGAATCACGCCACTTTCTGATCGACAATAAGAACATCTCAGATGTGGCAACCATGAACATGACAGACCTGTCTGCATGGGCACAGGAAGTTGAAAGCCGACTTACTCCGAAGCAACAAGCCATTGCAAAAGAGGTCCTCATCGAGATCAACAAAAGAATTTCCTATTTGCGTGACCTCGGACTGGGCTACCTCTCGCTCAACCGGAGCGCAAGAAGTCTGTCCGGAGGTGAAGCACAACGTATACGACTGGCCACACAAATCGGGGCACAACTGACCGGTGTACTTTATATCCTGGATGAACCGAGCATTGGTCTGCATCAACGGGACAATGAAAAACTCATCAGGTCCCTCAAGGAACTTCGGGATCTGGATAACTCCATTTTGGTGGTGGAGCACGACAAGGAAATGATCCTGGCTGCAGACCATGTGGTTGATATCGGACCCATGGCAGGTGAACATGGAGGTAAGGTCGTGGCTCAGGGCACTCCCGAAGAACTGATGCATGCCGGTTCACTTACGGCAGGCTACCTGAACGGCACCAAAGCCATTGAGATCCCTCACACTCGCAGGAAAGGAAATGGCCATGTATTGAGTCTCAAGGGTGCTACCGGACACAACCTTAAAAATGTGGACCTGCACCTTCCCCTCGGAATGCTGGTATGCGTTACCGGTGTTTCGGGCAGCGGCAAATCATCGCTTATCAATCAGACCTTATACCCTGCCCTTCATCATCACTTTTACCGCACACCGCAGGACGTATTACCCTATGAAAAGATAGATGGGCTGGAGTTTATCGACAAAGTGATTGAGGTAGATCAGTCACCTATCGGGCGTACGCCACGCTCCAACCCGGTCACCTATACGGGTGTATTTACGGAGATCCGGAACCTGTTCACCATGTTACCGGAAGCGCAGATCCGGGGTTATAAGGCGGGCAGATTCTCTTTCAATGTAAAGGGCGGACGTTGCGAACACTGTATGGGCGCAGGCGTTTCCACCATCGAAATGAACCTGCTACCCGATGTTTACGTGCTGTGCGAAAAATGCCAGGGCAAGCGGTATAACAAAGAAACCCTGGAGGTTCGCTACAAGGGTAAAAACATCAATGACGTTCTTGAAATGACGGTGGAGCACGCACTGGAATTCTTTTCAAGCATACCGGCCATCACCCAGAAAATACAAACCATTCAGGATGTTGGATTGGGATACATCCGTCTCGGTCAACCCTCCACCACACTTTCAGGCGGAGAAGCACAACGCATTAAACTGGCTACGGAATTATCCAGAAAGGATACGGGAAAAACACTCTACGTCCTGGATGAACCCACCACCGGTCTGCACTTTGAAGACATCAAAATACTGCTTCAGGTGTTGAACAAATTATTGGAAAAAGGCAACACCATCGTGATCATTGAGCACAACATGGATGTCATCAAAACCGCGGACCATATCATTGATCTCGGACCGGAAGGCGGACATGAAGGCGGCGTGATCATTTGCGAAGGAAGCCCGGAGGAAATCGTGACGCACCCCAAAAGCCCGACAGGTAAATACCTTCAGGTAGAACTAAATGCCCGCCTGGTACGTTAAAGAATTCCCGCAACGGGCAAATTAACCAATTAAGATTCCAAGTTATGAGTGAAGAAAAGATCATCAAAGCTTTTACCGATAAGGATTGGCATGAAGTTAAAATTGCGGATTCCTGGCAGATATTCAAGATCATGGCAGAATTCGTAGAAGGTTTTGAAAAGATGACTCAGATCGGTCCGTGTGTGACCATCTTCGGTTCGGCACGTACCCTTCCCGAACACCCGGCCTATCAACTCGCGGAAGACATCGCTTTCAAATTGACTCAGGAAGGATACGGGATCATTTCCGGAGGAGGTCCTGGCATCATGGAAGCTGCCAACAAAGGCGCCGCCAAGGGAAAAGGAAAATCCGTAGGACTGAATATTGACCTGCCTTTCGAACAGGAAGCAAACGAATTTATCGACAAAGACAAGCTGCTGAATTTCGATTACTTCTTTGTTCGAAAAGTGATGTTCGTGAAATATTCACAAGGATTCATTGTACTTCCCGGTGGCTTTGGAACGCTGGATGAATTGTTCGAGGCCCTTACCCTGATCCAGACCAAGAAGATCGGAAAATTCCCTATCGTACTCGTTGGCAAAAAATACTGGACAGGTCTGGATCAATGGATCAGAAACACCCTGCTGGAGGAGAAGAACATCAGTCCGGAAGACCTCAACCTCTTCAAACTGGTAGATACCGCAGAAGAAGCCACGAAGGAGATCACCTCATTCTACAGCAAATACCTGCTGAAACCCAACTTCTGATTTTTCGGCTTCACCGGTGATTCCATGGCAATCAATTGGTGTTCGTTATTAAGATATTCTGTGATAGAACTGAATCTCAGTTGAGTCTCCATTCAAAGGGACTAAGCCGGAGTTTGTCCGGTGATTCAGCGTATCCGTCTTACCGTTATTAACAGTATTTTGTTTAAAAAATAGAAAGCCACTGCATCGTTCCGGAGTGATATTCAGATAGTTTTGTGAATTAGCGTGCGGGGAGAAACTGGTCTTCCCGGTTGCCACACAAAACGCATGAATGTAAAGCGCTCCGTATGATCTCAAAGCACAAACTTTACACCCTATCTTTTTCGGCGGCCTTGTTACTCTCTGCTGGAGTGAAGGCTCAGGATGGCGGTGAAGAGTCGCCGACGCAGAATAAAAAGGAAGCCAAGGCTGAGGAGAAAGCACAGGAGATCCGGCCACCGTCAAATGACATTCTGCGACTTTGGTCTGTGGGTTTTGGCGTTGGCCTTTACTCCTTTTACGGTGATGTCGGTAAGGTTGAGAACAATACCATCCGAAGCTCTTTCAGCCATTTCAGAAAAGGTGTCAACCTCACCGCCGAAAGACGATTGGGAAACCTGATCGGCCTGGACCTGGGCATTCACACAGGCAAGATTTCCAAGCAGGAAAGATCTCTCACCCGTAACCTGAACTTCGAATCAAGTTTATTTCAGGTAGACCTGGGCTTCACCCTTCACTTCGATAATGATGTGATCATGGATAGAGGCGCCAAGTTCACACCATACCTGGGTGCCAGCATCGGCTATATGTTCTTTAATCCGAAGGGAGATCTGCTTAACGCCAACAATCAGAAGTACTACTACTGGTCTGACGGTACCATCCGTAACGCCGATGAAAGCAATCCCGCCGGAACAGAAATTTTGCGGGATTATACCTATGAAACAAGCCTGGACAGCACCGGCAGCGAATACAGCCACGGTTCAGTAACCCTTCCGCTTCAATTCGGACTGAAACTGAAACTGGGTGACCGGTTCGATGCCCGCATAGGCGCCTCCTACAATTTTATCTTTTCAGATAATGTCGATGACTTCGATGACAACGGTGGGTTCTTCGACAACGACCGTTACCTCTATTCCAATGTAGCCCTTCACTATGGATTTGGAGGTGGTGACCCCGGCAGAGACCAGCGGAAGAAGGATAAGGAAGAATACAAAACATTTGACTTTGCTTCTATCGATGCAACAGATAGTGACGGCGATGGCATATCTGATCTGAAAGATGATTGTCCCGACGCACCCATCGGCGTTAAATCCGACAGCAAAGGTTGTCCCGTTGATTCTGATAAGGACGGTGTACCCGACTACAGAGACCAGGAACCCAACTCGCGACCCGGATCGAGGGTGAATGCGGAAGGTATGGTCATCACCGATGAAATGCTCCAGGAACGCGCCAATCGCGGCGACACCCTGGCCATGGACCGCTCCACCCTGGATGCCATCTACGAAAAGATGTCTGAAAAGAACAGAACGGGCACCAGCGGATCATCCAATATTCCTGAAGGCCTGAGGGCAGGAGATAAAAACAATGACGGGTTTATCTCGTCGGAAGAGATCACCGCTGTGATCGATGAATTCTTTGAGGGTGTCGGTTCGTTCGACATCGAAGGCCTTTACCGTTTGATCGACTATTTCTTTGAACAATAATCTGTGGCTATGATAAAAACACTGCTGATTGCCATTCACCTTTTACTTGTTAGCCTGTTCCAATGGCTTTCCATCATGGTGAACGATGTGACCATCACGCAAAACTTCCCGGCCACCGTCAAAGCCGGTGAAACATTCACAGTGGATATCACCATTGTCAAAGGAGAACTGGCCGGACTGGCAAAGCTGCAACAGGACCTGCCGGAAGGCTTTACCGCCACACAGGTCAATACAGCCAACGCCACCTTCTCTTTTAAAGACCGTTCCGTCAAATTTATCTGGATGTCACTGCCACCGGATGCCGCCATGAAGATATCTTATGAGGTGAAAGTTGCAGACAATGTTCCTTCCGGTGAAGTGTTCATGGGTGGACGCTTTTCTTATGTGGTGAATAACGAACGTAAAATGGCTTCCATTCCCGTGAAAAAACTGAACGTGATAAATAGCAGCCCGGACGCTCCTACGGTCAGCACGGACAAACCTGCTGACGAAACGGCCGAAGCACCACCTGCTACGACGACTCCTGCCATGGTATCCGCGGTAAGAACAGTATTCCCCGAGCAGATTACCGGTGGCCAGGAATTCACGGTATCCATCAAGATAAACAAAGACAATGTCACCGGCTTCGCCAAGATACAGGAAACACTGCCTAAAGGATATAGCGCCTCCGGAATCGAAACCCAGGGCGCTATTTTTTCTTTTGTCGGTGAGGACGTGAAATTCTTATGGATGAATCTTCCCGAAGATCAGATTTTCACCATTTCATACAAAGTGAAAGCCCCTGCAACCATCAAACCCGGTGACCACATCGAAGGCGCTTTTACTTTCCAGGAGAATGAAGCTTCCAAGAAATATGTGATCGATCCGTTCACCCTGAAAGAAGGCGATGTACTGGCCATGGACCAGGGTGGAACAAACGATGCACCGGATGAAGTAAAGACCGATGAGCCGGAAGTAAAGGAAGATCCGCTTACCGGTGAGAAAATAACCACTCCGCCGGTCACCCCTCCCACACCACCGGAAAAGAAAGTGGATCCTCCGAAACAGGATGTGGCATCTGGCGGTGTGACTAATATACCACCACCGCAAACCGGTGTGTTTTACAGGGTGCAGATCATGGCACTACAAAACAGTACCGTTGATCTGGGATATTTCAACACCAGGAAAAAGATCACAGAAACCGTGGTCCCTGAACAACACCAGGGATGGAACAAATACACCGTTGGTAAGCTGTCTGTATATAAAGATGCACGGGATAAAAGGGAGGTGATCCGTACCCAGAATAACGTAAAGAATCCTTTTGTAACAGCCTATAACGGGCAAAAGCGGATCACCGTGCAGGAGGCCCTGATGATCACCCAGCAAAAATGGTTCAGGTAAGCACTGTACCATGCGCGTTTCATAGGTTCCCCGTTCCCTATAACCAAATTGGATGTTGCCCGTATAAACGGCCAACGATTAGATAATGAATCCTATGATTAAGAACGGGTTTTTGAGATTTGGCGTTTGTTTTTTACTGATTGCAACCGCATGCGGTACAGCCTTCGCCCAGGATACGGCCAAAGGCCTCCCCTTCCCTATCAAACCCGAATTCACGCTGGAAGCCGGTATGATGCGCTTTTATGGTGATGTTGGCTACGACCAGCTGAATGAACCATATAAAACCAAACCCGGATTTCAACTGGAGATCAGACAAGAAATTAAACCTGCCTTCCATGTCGGCTTCTTTTTCCTTGCCGGTAAAGTGGAAGCCAGCGAAAAAAGCCTCGAACGTAACCTGAATTTTCAAACCCCGATCTACTCCGGAGGCTTTCAGGCATTCTATGATTTCAGTACATTCCTTCCTTCACAACGCGTGCTCACGCCTTATGTGAACCTGGGTATATCCTACATGTATTTCAAACCAAAAGGGGATCTGTTTGACGCAAATAATGAACCTTACTATTACTGGGACGACGGATCCATCCGGAATATGGCCGAGTCTGATCCGAATGCCGGTAGCTCCATTGTCCTTCAAAGAGACTATGTCTACGAAACCAACTTGCAGAATACCAACCTGGATGGCTTTGGTAATTATCCCCTGACATCCTTTGTGATCCCTGTTGGAGGTGGTGTGAGCATGAACATTACTCCGGAGATCAGTTTTAAAGTAGGTACCAACTTTCACTATACCCTTACCGACTTTATCGACAACATCACAGAAGAAGGTGAAGGTGGCAGAAAAGGCCGCGGCGGTAACGACAAGTTTATGTTTACCTACTTCGGTGCAAGCTATCTGTTGAACCTGAGTCCAACCGAAGATGACCTGCACTTCCAGGGCGTCGACTTTTTTGTACTCGGAGAAACAGATGAAGATATGGATGGTGTAAAGGATGTGGATGATCTGTGTCCGGAAACACCCGAAGGACAACCGGTTGATCTGCACGGATGCCCTATGGATGACGACAATGACGGCATCCCCAACTTCCGTGATGAAGAGCCCGCCACATTGCAGGATACCCTGGTTGATACCAGGGGGAAACTCATGACACCCAAAGTCATCCTGGATATTTACATGGAGTACATCGACAGCACCGGGGACTTCGGTTTTGATTCACGACAACACATACAGGAAGAAGCAGAATACCGGATTCTTGTAGGAACCTTTGATGAAGGGATTCCCGCCGATATGATGGACGCCTTCCTCAACCTCGAGGATCTGCGTACGGAAAAGAACGACAAAGGACAAACGGTCATCACCGTTGGGTCTTTCCGCACGGCTGAAGAAGCGGAAGTCAGAAGACAGGTGCTGGAAAACTCCGGCATATCTGGTACGGAAGTCGTACAGTGGGTTCCTGAATTCCTCCGCGGTGTTGACATCGACGAAGAAGTGGTGACCAGACTGCAGGGTGAACAAACGGAAGATGAGAAAACCATGTCCTTTGACAAGGTGCTGTACCGGGTTCAGCTGGGTGCCTTCAGCAAGGTGGTTCCGGAAGAAACCTTCCATGGCATCAAAGACCTGAACAGTCTGAAAACCGAAAACGGAATGTATAAATACATGTCCGGAACATTCTACCAGTACAAAGAGGCAGTCGATCATAAGATCAATATGCTGGTGAAAGGGTTTGAAGGAGCCTTTGTCGTGGCCTACAAGGACGGAAAGCGAATCAACATCACCCAGGCCCTGGCTGCGGAAGAGGCTGCGGGTAAAGAGGAGAAAACCACCCCTGCAAATGATCCCGTGCTGCCATCCGATGGTAACAATGCACCCAAACAGGAAGAAGAAGATCATCAGGATCAGGAAAACCACCAGGACAATGAACAGGCCGCCCCTGAAAATGACAACGGTGAACAGCAATCTTCAGATGATACAATGGAAGAGGTTGCGCCACCTGAAATGACCACCGACAGCGCCGACCAGTCCATGGCCGTTCCGACAGAAAACCCATTTGAATCAGACCCCTCCCTTGCGGAAATGTCGGACGATTATGTGAAGTTCATGGTGGTCCTGGCAGAATTCCGTGGCGATATCCCGGTGGATGATCTGACCGCCGTACTTTCACTGGAAGGTGCTGTAAAAGATGAGACCGGCGACGAAGAGTTCGTTCGCTACCATTCAGAAGAGTTCGATACTTACAACCAGGCCAAGGCATTTCTTTCAGATGCCACCAACGCAGGGGTAAAACAACCGGAGATGGTTGCCCTCCACGAAGGAGAAACCATCACGCTGGATGAGGCCGCCTCCCTCCTTTCGGAAGAATAACCACACGTGCTGTTATTTTTTGGTATCATTTTTGTCTTACCTTGACAAAAACCAAAAAACAATGAACAGCAAAGCCCTTACACTAGCCCTTATGCTTTTCGCCTTCGGCGGAACAACCGCATGGGCACAAACCGACGCTACGCCCCAACCGGATAAGACAACCCCTACGGATAAGGATAAAAACGGCGACCTGATTATCCGGGAAGAAGGAACCCCCAGCAGCATCCAGGGCAAAGAGAGCAACCAGCCCAAAGCTGAAGCCAAGCAAACAGAGCAAAAAGCTGAAGCAGAGGCCAAGCCGACTCCTGAAGCAGACCCCAAAAAGAAAAAGAGTTCTTTAGGCAAAGCAAGAAAGAATGCCGCCAAGAAGATCGAACAAGCCGAACCCAGTGGTGGTGAGGTCATGCCTGAAGAAAAATCATCCAAACCATAATCCCGGGGAACCCTACCCCGCACAAGCCGGCACGCCGCAACCACATGGCATGCCTGCCCAATGACCAAAAAAAAGACGACCAAACAGGTCGTCTTTTTTATTACTCGAAAATCAACTATTTATTAGTAATTGACCCGCGGACCACTTACCGGCGAAATCCTACTTTGGCTGATTCGGACATTTGTGAGATTCCTCGCTTCGCTCGGAATGACAATACTTAAAGTTCTTAGGGGAAGGAAAGAATGTAGCTTAAAGCTACGAGATAGACAGACGAAGGCACAACTTGTCCCGAGAGCATAGCGATTCGGGAACCTTCGCCTAACCAACCAACCAGCCTGCCATCTGCACCCCAGGCGTCGGCGGGCAGTTCATCAATCACCAAACCAGCCTGCCCCGTCATGGCCAAGCGTCGGCGGGCAGGTCACCACATCACCACATCACCACATCATCACATCACCACATCATCACATCATACATCACCACATCAACCCAACTTCTCCAGCCACGGATGCACCAGTACCGCCAACAGCACAATGGCAGCACCGGCATAAAAACCCGGTGACATCCACTCAGAATCGCCGAAGATCATTACGGCCAGCAGAATACCATAGACCGGCTCCAGGTTCACCGTCATGGAAACCTGAAAGGCGCTGAGCGTTTTCATCACGTCTATGGACATCACAAAAGCCACCGAGGTACATACCAGTCCCAGGATAAGCAGGTAAATGAGGTCCGTTCCCGCAGGAACCATCCAGGAACCGGTATACAGGTTGTACAACCCTAACACAACCGCACCCCCCAGCATCTCATAGAAACTCATCACCAGGGGCTGACCATGGCTTACCATCTTTTTATTGATCACGGTGAACAAACCGGCCAGCAGGGCGGACAATAACGACAGGACCATGCCCTCCACATAGGTCAGCTCGAAACGAAAGATCATATACAAACCCGACATGGCCACAACGCTCAGAATGATATTCAATCTGGAGTACCTACCTCTAGTGATGAGGGGTTCGAGCAGACTGGTAAAGAAAGCCGCAGACGCAAAACACCCCAACGTCACAGACACATTGGACACTTTGATCGCATGAAAAAAGAAGATCCAGTGCAAGGCCACCAGTCCGCCCACTCCAAGGTAACCCATGGCTATGCGTCGGCTTACTGCGAGGTTTCTGCGCCGGATCCGTACATAGACATATAAACCGGCGCAAGCGATGACCATGCGGTAGAAGACAAGAAGCGATGTGGGAAGTTCAGCGCTGATCAGCTTACCGAGTATCGCGGTAAACGCAAAGATCACCACCACCAGGTGAAGCCGGACCAGATTGGAATGCATAGCGGCACCGAAAATAAAAAACCCCGGGAAATTTCCCGGGGTTTTCCCTGATGTTGGTTTGTAAAATTAGCGACCGTTTTCGTCCTTCACCTCTTCAAAGTCAACGTCGGTGACTTCACCGTCGCCACCCTGAGAAGCGTTGGGCTGGCCTTGAGCCTGATCGGATGATCCGCCTTGCTGCTCCTGGCTGGCCTTGTACATCTCTTCGGATGCAGCCTTCCAGACCTCGTTCAGCTTTTCCATTGCGGCTTCGATCGGAGCAAGCTCCTTCTTCTCGTAGGCAGCCTTCAACTCCTGAAGTGCCTTCTCGATCGGATCTTTCTTATCGGCAGAAAGCTTATCTCCGAATTCCTTCAACTGTTTCTCGGTTTGGAAGATCAGCTGGTCAGCGGTGTTGAGCTTGTCCACTTCTTCTTTCTTCTGCTTATCGTTTTCTGCATTGGCCTCGGCTTCCTTCTTCATCTTCTCGATCTCCTGGTCTGACAAACCGGAAGACGCTTCGATACGAATCTGCTGTGATTTGCCGGTGGCTTTGTCTTTCGCAGAAACATTCAGGATACCGTTGGCATCGATGTCAAAGGTCACTTCTACCTGAGGAACACCACGTGGTGCCGGTGGAATACCGTCGAGGTGGAACCTTCCGATGGTCCGGTTATCCCCGGCCATGGGGCGCTCACCCTGCAACACATGGATCTCTACCGACGGCTGATTGTCCGAAGCCGTTGAGAACGTTTCCGATTTTTTCGTCGGGATGGTCGTATTCGACTCGATCAGTTTGGTCATCACTCCACCCATGGTTTCGATACCAAGGGAGAGGGGTGTTACGTCCAGCAGCAGTACATCTTTCACTTCTCCGGTAAGTACACCACCCTGGATAGCGGCACCGATGGCCACCACTTCATCAGGGTTCACGCCTTTGGAAGGTTTCTTTCCAAAGAATTTCTCAACCACTTCCTGAATCGCAGGGATACGGGTGGAACCTCCGACGAGGATCACTTCGTCCACCTCGTTGGGTGACATGCCCGCATCTTTCATTGCTGCCTTACATGGCTCAAGGGTACGCTGGATCAGCTTATCAGCAAGTTGTTCAAACTGTGACCTGCTGAGGTTACGCACCAGGTGTTTGGGAATACCGTCTACCGGCATGATGTATGGCAGATTGATCTCTGTTGATGTAGAGCTGGAAAGCTCGATCTTGGCTTTCTCCGCAGCTTCCTTCAGACGTTGCAGGGCCATCGGATCTTTTCTGAGATCAAGGCCTTCGTCTTTCTGGAATTCATCGGCGAGCCAGTTGATAATCACATCATCAAAGTCGTCACCACCGAGGTGGGTGTCACCATTGGTAGATTTTACTTCAAATACACCGTCGCCCAGTTCGAGAACGGAAATATCGAATGTACCTCCACCCAGGTCAAATACGGCGATCTTAAGGTCTTCTGTCTTTTTATCCAGTCCGTATGCCAGTGCCGCGGCAGTAGGCTCGTTGATGATCCGTTTTACGGTCAGTCCGGCAACTTCACCGGCTTCCTTGGTGGCCTGACGCTGTGCATCGTTAAAGTATGCAGGTACGGTGATCACGGCTTCCGTCACTTCGGTTCCCAGGTAGTCTTCCGCGGTTTTCTTCATCTTCTGAAGAACCATGGCTGAAATTTCCTGAGGGGTATACAGACGGTCGTCAATGCGCACACGCGGGGTATTGTTATCTCCTTTTTCAACTTTATAGGGAACGCGGGATGCTTCATTGGTTACTTCACCAAAGTTGTTTCCCATAAAACGTTTGATAGAATAGATCGTACGCTCGGGATTGGTGATGGCCTGACGCTTCGCCGGATCTCCTACCTTCCTTTCACCCTTGTCCAGAAATGCTACGATGGAAGGGGTCGTGCGTTTACCTTCACTGTTAGGGATTACCACGGGCTCATTGCCTTCCATCACGGCCACGCATGAGTTGGTGGTTCCCAGGTCGATTCCTATTATTTTTCCCATTGCTTTGCTAATTGAATAATGAATAAATGCGTTTGGTCTTGCTTACACAATCACTATACCACAGACGGATATGGGCAATATTGACAGAAACAGGTGGAAATGACTTTCTCCCCGACTGACAACCTCTGCCAAATCGTCATAAAATCAAAGAAATCCCAGGTGCTTGGTAAAGCGTCCTTCTCTTAAGGAGTCCAGGGAAGTAAGGGTCATGTCTTTCCCCAAAACGCTTTGTGAATACCGGCAGGAGAATATCCCGAAACCGTTTTCGATATTGGAATACTCCGGCCTTTCCTGGATGATCCCGGTTGACGGACGGTTCACCGCCATGTAGGTATTCAGATCTTCTCCGGCGACATCAATGATAAAATCCAGCTGGCCGGCGGTGCGGTCCACATCCGGATCCTCTGTAAGCCGGCTGGCTACAAACTGGTAAAAGTTGTCTCCGGGAAGATCCACGGTCATCGTTTCTCCGCCCAGAACTCCGGTGGATTCGGTCGCGGGCTGAACCCACTCGATG
>JAGQZQ010000032.1 GCA_020435415.1 Flavobacteriales bacterium | reverse complement strand
GTGAATGACTACCTGTTCTCCCTGAATCCTTATGTAAAAGATTGCCGGGACGACTGGGTTTTTATCCTGAATGATGATATGAAACTGGCGCCGGACGTGTTCATGCAGTTACTGCCCGTCATGGCTGCCGATCCCAACCTGTTTGCAATTACCTGTAACGTGAATGATTGGGAAGGCACAGAAGAAACGCATGGTTTGAGGAGGTTCAGGATCACCAAAGGGTCGGCAACTTCTTACTGGAGCGATCAGAAGGCAGATAAGGAGAAGTTGTATCACACCTTGTACCCTGGTGGTGGATCAGCGGTTTTCAGTGTTCAGAAGTACAACCAGCTGGAAGGTTTTGACCCGTTGTTTCGCCCTGCCTATGCGGAAGATCTTGACCTGGGTTACAGGGCCTGGAAGATGGGCTGGCCAACGGTGTATGCCCCTAAAGCCATCCTGTATCACCGTGAGGGAGCAACCATCCAGATCCAGTTCGAAAACAGCGCTCTGATACGGAAGATCACACGCAATACCATGGCCTGGTATCTGAAGAATATCCATACCCCGGCCTTCCTGCTCAAATTCTTTGTTTATTTACCATACAGGCTAGTTTACTTTTATATATACAACCGGAATTATTACTTTGCGATGAAAAGCGTTCTGGGTTCGCTGAGCGCTATTCTGAAGGCCAGGAAAAAGGCTTCGAAAGCATCCGTGCAGAGTGACGAACAGATCATGAAATTATTGAACAATACCCCTGTATACACGGTACAGGCCAATTGAATACGCATGAAGGAAATGGTAGACCATGGTCAGGTCAGAGCATATTATAATTCTGAATATTACAAGGATGTAAGCGCATCCGGAAGACCGCTATCTCATTACAAGACTTATCTGGATATGTTGGGCGTCAGTCCATCTGATAAAGGAAAAGCCATACTCGATATCGCATGCGGCAAAGGAGATGTCCTGTTTCATGCATCCGGGATGGGACTTCGATGTGCGGGCGTGGATATCTCCGATGCGATCGTAGAATATACGTCTAAAAAATATCCCTCCTTTGATGTGAAGAATGGTGTTGCAGAAGCATTGCCGTGGGAAAATAATACGTTTGATTTTGTCACCTGCCTGGGGTCTCTGGAGCATTTCCTGGATCAGCCTAAAGCCATCTCAGAAATGATACGTGTATCAAAAGCGAATGCACGCCTCCTGATCATGGTACCCAATGTGAACTTTCCTAACTGGACCGGCACGAATCAGCAGGATATCAAAGAAACCCTGCTCTCTCTGGATGAATGGAAAGATATGCTGCAAACCAACGGACTGGAGATCGTGAAGGTGTTTCCGGATAAATGGCCCGTGAATTGGGTGCCCCTGCCGAAGAGGAAACCGGTGAAGTTTATTCAGGGACTCATCAAGCGCTATCAGCTTTCCAGTCTTCCCCTGGAAAAGAGTTATCAGTTTATTTTCAAGTGCAAAATTGCCTGATATGCCCGTAAACGGACTACTGAAAGGTAAAACCATACTTATCACGGGAGGAACAGGGTCTTTCGGAAATCATGTGGCCAGATACCTGTCCGAGCAGCAGCCGGATAATATCATGATCTACAGCCGGGATGAGAAGAAGCAATACGAGATGAGAAAAGATCATCCCGACTACCAATATATTATTGGAGATGTCAGGGATGAAAGACGTCTGGGAAGGGCCATGAAAGGCGTGGACTATGTGTTTCACGCAGCCGCACTCAAACAGGTACCTTCCTGCGAAGAGTCACCCATGGAAGCTGTGCAGACAAACATTTATGGATCATATAATGTCACAGAAACTGCCATCAGGAATGGGGTTGAGAAGGTGGTGGCATTGAGTACCGATAAGGCGGTAAAGCCAATCAACGCCATGGGAATCTCCAAATCCATGATGGAAAAGATCGTGTGTTCTCAGAATCAGCAGAAGGTGGATACGGTGTTCTGTTGTGTGCGCTATGGCAATGTGATGGGGTCCCGCGGCTCCGTGATCCCACTTTTTAAAAAACAGATCGACGAAGGACAGAACCTGACCATTACCGATCCGGATATGACCCGGTTTCTCATGACCCTGGGACAGTCCGTGGAATTGGTGCTGCACGCCATGTTGCATGCATCCGGTGGTGAGGTGTTTGTGAAGAAAGCACCTGCCACCACAGTGGAAGCCCTGGCAAAAGCCATGTTGTCGAAGTATGGCGACGGCGACCAGGGACGCCTTCAGAATGTGGGCATCAGGCCTGGAGAGAAAAAGCATGAGGTGTTGGTGAATGAGTATGAAATGACACGGGCGGTGGAGTCCGAAGGATATTTCGAGGTGGTTCCCGAATACCGTGAAAACAAGACCAATACGAATTATACGCCGGGGTATGAATATACTTCCGAGAATACTGAACAACTCACCACAGATCAATCCATCAGCGATCTCCTGGATAGAATGGGTGATATGGCCTTTTATGACTAGATGACGACCTACCAACATAGCCCTGTTCTTGTATTGGGACCGCGCGGAATGCTTGGTCAAACGGTCATGAAGTATTTTCGGCAGACCGGAAGAAATGTGATAGCGGTTGACGAACGGTTTGAAAATAACGGATGGACAGCACTCACAGATGTATTACTCGAACACCCCAACGGGATCGTGGTGAATTGCATCGGACGCATCAAACAAAAGACCAATCAGTTGCATGACCTTCTTTGGGCCAATGCCATTCTGCCCCTCGAGCTGTCTCATCGCTTGCCTGAGTCAACCTTAATCGTTCATCCCAGTACGGATTGCGTATACAACGGAGCTACAGGTGCGCCATATGCTACCTCTCACAAGACAGATGCCGGTGATGAGTACGGCTGGTCAAAAGCCCTGGGAGATGCGGCCCTGGTTCACAGAAAAAATACCCTGATCCCCAGGGTGTCCATTATCGGTCCGGATGAAAATCCAGCGGGCAAAGGATTGCTTAACTGGTTCCTGACCCAACCGAAAGGAAGCCAGTTGAAAGGTTTTGAAAACCACCTCTGGAATGGGATCACAACCCTGGAATGGTGCCGGCTGGTGGATGAGTGGATCCGGCAACATCCGGATGGATGCGAATCGGCTGAAGTGATCCAATGGGGTACCGCAGATCATCTGACCAAGTATGAAATGCTTATGCTGTTTCAGGAGTTATTTGAAACAAAACACCAGATAGAATCTGTGAAGACGGATGTGACTGTGGATAGGAGGTTAATACCTGATGTGGTTTCAGTTCCACTCCGGCAGCAGCTGGAATCACTCCGCCAATGGATGACCCAAAATACTTCTAAGTCGACCGTAAAATGATCGCAGTGATCATACCTGCGTATCGGGTAAAGTCTCATATACTGGGGGTGATAGCCGGCATCGGTCCGGAAGTCAATAAAATTATTGTGGTGGATGACGCCTGCCCGGAAGCCAGCGGAAAGTTTGTGACGGAACATAACCGTGATGAGCGGGTAGTGGTGCTCACACACAAACAAAACAAAGGTGTTGGCGGAGCAGTGAAAACAGGGTATGTACATGCCCTGTCCATCGGTGCGGATATTTGTGTTAAGGTAGATGGCGACGGTCAGATGGATCCCAACGAGATTCCCCGATTGGTGGAGCCACTGTTGCGTCTCGAGGCCGATTATACCAAGTGCAACCGTTTCTTTGCGATGGACTACCTGAAACCGATGCCTAAGATCAGACTTTTCGGCAATGCGGGCCTGTCGTTTATCAATAAGGCTGCGAACGGTTACTGGAACATCATGGATCCGACCAACGGCTTTACCGCTATACGCAAAGAAGCCTTATCACAACTTCCACTCGATAAGATCGCCGACCGCTATTTTTTTGAAAGCGATATGCTTTTCAGATTGTCAACCGTTCGTGCCGTGGTAAAGGATGTCCCGCTTGCTGCACGATACGACGATGAGACAAGCAGCCTTAGCGTAACGAAGGTGTTGTTTTCATTTCCACCCAAGCTGTTCTCAAGGTTTCTGAAAAGGATCTTTTACAATTATTTTCTTAGGGATTTTAATGTGGGCTCTGTAGAGCTGATCATCGGAATGTTGCTGCTGCTGATCGGGGGCGGCATTGGTGCTTACCACTGGTATCTTAGCGTGACATACAACATTCTGGCTTCAAGTGGAACAGTAATGCTATCCGCGTTGCCAGTCATCATCGGTTTCCAGTCACTCATCGCGGCCATTCATTTCGATGTGAATAACCTACCCGTTCACCCGATCGCATCCATCTCCTATTCCAAACCTGCGGGATAAATGCGGGAGGCTGACAAGCAACCGGTCCGGATATGAAGTTCATCACAGATAAGATATCATTCATCGCCTGGGAAAATTTCACCGACCCGGCTCTCTATGGCCATTGGTTCCTGGCATTGCTGGGTATTTTCTTATTTGCAGTTGTTGCTTCCTGGATCGGATTTTTCTTAAATGACCACT
This sequence comes from Flavobacteriales bacterium, assembly GCA_020435415.1. Taxonomy (NCBI): domain Bacteria; kingdom Pseudomonadati; phylum Bacteroidota; class Flavobacteriia; order Flavobacteriales; species Flavobacteriales bacterium. Next base: position 28,553 of record JAGQZQ010000032.1, on the reverse strand, counting down.
TTGATTTTGATACTGTGCTGGAGAAATGGTTGGTGTCTACGCTTACCGGAATGTCCGTGATGGCATTCGGTATGATCATTCTGGGAGTCTTCTCAATGCTTACCCCGGAAAGAACAGCAGGGTGGATGTTGTTCCTCGTGTTGATCGGGTGGTTCTCCAATGGGAAGCTGCCAGCGATACATGGTTTTATGAAGATGTGGCGTGAATTGGTCTCAAGGTATCCACTTTGGTGGACCCTGTTTGCCATCACCTCTTTGCCCTCGCTGATGCCGCCCTTTCGATGGGACAGTATCTCTTACCATTTGCCTTATGTGATGCAATGGGTGGAAGCGGGTGGATTCACAGTTGATCCATACATGCGATACCCACTTTACACGTTTAATTTTCACATGCTTCATACATTGGGTCTGCTCTTTGATTATACCCCCTTTGTGCATTTGCTGAGCTGGTTTTCAGGTGTGCTGGCTGCCCTGGGTATAAGGTCGCTGCTGACCAGGATGAAGGTGACGGACTGGCTGGCGACGGCCTGTGCACTGGCATTCTTTTTCACGCCCCTTGTGCAGCGCTATCTCAACGTGGGCTATCTGGATATACCCTTGATGCTGTTCCTGTTTTTTACAGCTTATATGCTTATCCTTTGGTCTGCCGATTCCGGAAATGTGCGGATGGCTATCGCTACAGGACTTGTATGCGCCATGTTTGTTGGGATGAAAACAACCGGTGCTCTGATCGTTCCGGTTATCCTCTTGGTCGCCTTCGTCCTGCTAAAAAGAAAGTGGTCTGCGGAGGCAGGGGCGTTCCTGCTCGCTTTTGGTGTTCCCGGTGCGTTCTGGTATCTCCGGAATGTCGTGATCGATGGTGATCCGATCCCGCCTTCGCTGAATATGATGTTGGGCAGGGAGGATCTTTTCTGGACTGAGGCGGACTATCAAATGATCATGACGGACATCAAAGGAGGAATCACTTTTGGTCTTCCCATGTTCAAAGCGCTTTTTCTCGGCAATGAAAAGGGAATGCTGCGGGATTGGCCTGTATTGGCCTATGTGCTTTTATTTCCGATGTCACTGCTATGCCTGAAAGAATGGAAACAGAAACGCATATGGATTCTTTGGGCTTTCCTGATACCGGCAGCTCTGATGTGGCTGTTTTTATCGCCGCTCATCCGCTACATGCATTTTCTTCCTTTGGCAGCTGTGCTGGCCGGGCTCGGTTGGGAGACGGTACGACGATGGTTGACGTCTCATATGCAAGGCTTTTGGCTGCAGAGCCTGTTTGGGATTTTTGTGGTTCTGACCCTGGTGGGGCCTTCACATCTGGCATTCTCATATTACCTGCAAAATTTCGCCAGACCGATTCCATTCGGTGAGAGGGAGAAACGAGCCTTTGTTGATTATGGGGATCCCAGCGCCCTGGAGCTGATTGATGAGCTGAAAAAATACACCACGGAAGGAGACATCTATAGTGTGGGACTGACGCATATGAAATACTACTACCAGGAGCATGGCTATCATATGGTGGGTGACCTCGTGAACCATCACCGCTACAGCGACCTGAAAGCAGCATATGAGTACCACGATCTTGCAGGTTTTTTCAATGAAACAGGTTGTGCATGGATGATCACCGATACCACCGCCTTTAAAAAACTGACCGGTATTTACTGGAAGGATTTCAGCGACGAGATGCAGAGAGCTCCCAGACTGGATGTGGTGTTTCAGAAAGACCGTCACGCCATTATTCATCTTCCCCGTACCGAATGATCTACCTCTACACCAACGATTTTTTACCCATGTTCGGAGGGGTGGCGGATTATTCAGCTAACCTGGCTGCTCAACTGCATCACCACGGCCTTCTGGGAAAAGTGATTACCTCTGCGGTTCAGAAATCACCGCTACCGTTTCCGGTTGACTCATCATTCATAAAACATCAAAGAAATCTGCATCAGAGAAGCGGTGACGGCTATCCGATATTCCGGAAGATAAATACACTGTGGCATTTTTTTGTTCTGAACAGAGAAGCCCGGAAGGAAGCGCGGAGACTGAAAAGTGAGGACCGTCAACCTTACGTCATTATCACCGCATACTATGATGATGAGACGCCGGTATTCATCCGTTGGCTGAAAACTTATTCGATCCCGTATGCCATCGTTCTGCATGGACTGGATATTATCAGAAATACAGATCGGGATAAATCTTCCTTTGTTAAGCATTGCCGGCACGCTGATCTGCTGATCTTCAACTCAAATGCAACCGCGCAACTGTTTCGTGAAAGGACTTCTGTTGCTCCGGATCATCAATATGTATTGTATCCAGGCGTTGATCCCGGAAAGATGATGACTCCTGACAGCGACGATAAGAAAGGTGGTTTTGTCATGACATCTGTATGCACCCTGGTGAAAAGAAAAGGCCTGGACATCGCCTTGCGTGCTTTTCGGAATATCGCCGAACATGACCCGGAAGCAAGATATATCATTGTTGGGGATGGCCCGGAAAGAAATGCCCTGGAGGAGCTTGCATCGGATCTGGGTATTCGGGATGCCGTGAAGTTTTCGGGTAGGGTGGATGAAGCCGAGAAGTTTCGCGTGTTGGAGATGAGTCATGTTTTTGTAATGCCAACAAGGAGTTTGGGAGATAAGGATTTTGAAGGATTTGGCATCAGCTTTCTGGAGGCTGCTTATTTTGGGAATATCTTGATTGGAGGTAAGCACGGTGGCGTCCCCGAATCAATCGGCGATGAAGGGAATGGTTATATGATGAATTTTGATGAGCCGGGCGTGGAGGATGCGCTGAGCGATCTGCTGTCCACGCTGCATGCAAGAAAGGATACGGATGCATTCAGGCAGGCATGTGATCAGGCAAGAAGACGTATCCGGGAAAATTTTGATTGGAAGGTGCTCGCATCTGATTTTCTAAATAAAACAGGTCTCGGGGTGAAATACGGAAATGCAAATCAAACCGGTGAATAGCATGTCACAGGTCTCGGTGATCATACCTTGTTTTAATGCCGCAGAATGGCTTCCCCAAACCATCGAAAGCTGCCTGTTGCAGGGATCTGACTTTCTGAAGGAAGTGATCATTGTGGATGACGGCTCGGAAGATAACAGCAGGGAGGTGGTGGAGATCCTGATTAAAAAACATGGAAGCCACATTCGTTGGCTCCGGAACCCATCCAAAGGGGCCAATGCTTCGCGTAACCATGGCCTGGCTCATGCTACCGGTACCTATGTGCAATGGCTGGATGCGGATGACCTTTTGCTCACCGGGAAGTTCAAGGCACAAATCCGGGCGCTGGAGGATTCAGAAGCTGCCATCGCATACAGCGACTGGATGCATGTGAAGTGCAATGCGGATGGGAATGAAGTCCGCACGTTGGAGGTGCGTTCTGGTATCACGGACTACCTGGAAGCACTTCTCCGCGACCGCTGGTCGGCCAACAACAGCTATCTGATGACTAAAAGATGCGCCGATGATCTGGCATTGGCAGGAGGTTGGAATGTCAACACAAAAGTGGCGCAGGACCGCGAGTACTTTACCCTGGCAGGTATCCGTGGTCATGTTTTTGTCTATGAGGCAGGTTGTTTTTGTGAATATATCCGACGTAATCCGGAATCCATTTCACAGATGGATTTCCATAAACGAAGTGAGCTCACGCTGAAACTCACAAGCCAGTTGATCCAAAAACTTCGCGATTCAACGGCGCTGGAGAAGGGCCGGAGGGACCACTACATTGCCATTCTACAAACCCAGATGCTGGTGACACATTATTACTTTCCTGACCTTGTGCCACCGGAGGTGATTGCGTACAAGCAAATTTTTTGGGGAGACGTACATCCCAAAATGCGCTTGGTGATGCCCTGGATCTGGTTAAGGGCCAAACGGAAAAACAGAGGCCTTCCTTCCACTTAAATCGTAAATTAGCGCGATCTTAAAAACAAGGAGTAACCCGTCCGACTCCAGCTATGGCGAATATCCTTTTGATAACCACCCAGAACCTTACCACCAACCCAAGGCTGCAAAAGGAATTCCTGAAACTCAGACAAGATCATGCAGTGCAGGTCATCGCATTTTCAGACCTGGGTTGGAGCGATACCTTGGAAACAGAACGTGGTGCAAAGGAGCAATGGGTGTCACTTGTCCGGTATATCCCTGCATCGCGCGCCTCAGGTTGGCCGTTCGTTTATGCAACCATGATCAGCAAGCTGGCGGGTCTGATGGACAGGGTAGGTTTGGCCGGGATCAGGATGAAGGCATGGGCGTCAAATAAAAGGGCCGTGCTGTTGTGGAGAAGCTTGCGAAAATATCGCCCGAAGGATTTTGATCTGGTATTGGTACATACCCTTGGGGCTTTATACCCCGCGTGGCGATGGCTGCAAGGTACACCGGTGCCCTGGGTCTTTGATGTAGAGGATTTTCATCCCGGAGAAGCCATGCCGGAAGATGGAGGATTTGAAAAAAAGCGTCGGATAACCCTGATGCGTGAACTCTTACCCGGTGCTTCTCACGTACATTTCGCATCACCATTGATTGGTGAAGCGGTGAAAGGATTACCGGTCTCCCTGAAGTCGTCATCGGTGCTCAATAACTGCTTTTCACGTCATGAGTTTGTTCCTCCTGACAAGGAGCTGACCGGAAGAATAAAGCTGGTATGGTTCTCCCAAAACATTGATGGAGGACGGGGATTGGAAGAAGTGATCAAGGCTATTGCACCCTTGCAGGATGAAGTGGAATTGCATCTGATCGGAAACCTGGTCCAGGATTTTGAAAGAGAATGGATCGCTCCGAACCGGAAGTTTATTCATACCCATTTGCCTATGCCGCAGGAAAAATTGCACCGGTCACTCATGAACTACGATGTGGGACTGGCCATGGAACTATCCACCGCCGATGAAAACCGCAATTTGTGTCTGACCAACAAGATATTCGCATATTTACAGTCCGGACTTTATATCCTTGCGACGGACACGCAAGCCCAGAAGCGTTTTATGGATGAGCATGCCAGGCATGGCGTGGTTTGTGGACAGTCTGTGGAAGCTTTGTCTTCGGCGATGGCAGAACTGGTGAAAGACAAGACGCGCATCCGAAGCGGTAAAGATGAAAGATATAAATTGGCGGATGATGTGTGCTGGGAGAATGAGTGCGGAAAGTTGTCAGAATTAATTGAACGATGGACCAACCAAGCCCGTCATGCGTAAACTGTTGATCATCTATCCCCATTGGCCCCCGTCAAATCTGGCTGGCGTGCATCGTCCGAGGCTTATCTCCAATTTTTTAAAGGAGTTTGGTTGGCACCCGATTATTCTGGCGGTTGATCCGTCATTCTACGATGAAGCGCCCGACAACGATATGAACAAACTCGTGGCTTCTGACGTGGAAGTGCATCATGTGCCTGCAAGAAGTAAGAAAGGAATTATAGGTGATCTGGGATTGCGGGCCCTTCCTTACCTCAGGAAAAAAGCGCTGGAAATTATCCGTGATGAACACCCGGATTTTCTGTGGATCCCGATTCCATCGTTCTATACCGCTTTACTCGGCAGGCAATTACATGACAAAACGGGTATCCCGTATGGAATTGATTACATCGATCCCTGGGTGGATGGCTTTACACATGGAAGGAAGGTGCTTTCCAAAGACTGGATGAGTAACCAGGTGGCGAGAATTCTAGAGCCTTATTGCGTGAAAAAAGCATCTCTGATCAGTGGCGTGTCGGTGCCGTATTTTAAACCGGTGCTTGACCGGAATTTCTCTAACGGCCGGCAGGTGCGGTATGTGGGAATGCCTTATGGTTTTGATCCCCACGACCATGAAGTGAAGATTGAAGGGGTGGAGCTCCCCTGGGGCAAAGATGAAGAGGTCTATATCTACGCAGGCGCTTTCCTGCCGAAGTCCAGGTACTTCATGCAGGTGCTGTTCAAGGTATTTAATGAATGGTTGAATAAACAGGATACGTCACGTCGCGACCGCATCAGGTTGTATTTTGTAGGTACCGGATTCTATTCCGGAGAAACGATCGCAGATTATGCCAGGCAGGCCGGTATCTCGCAACATGTGGTTGAGATCAGGGACCGTTTTCCGTTTCTCGTCATTCTTCATATGTTGTCAGCAGCGAAAGGGGTCATGGTGATCGGAAGCACGGAAGCGCACTACACCGCCTCAAAAACATTCCAGGCAGTGCTGTCCAAAAGACCGGTGCTGGCCATGTTTCACGATCAAAGTTCGGCCGCAGCCGTGTTAACGGATATTCATGCGGATAATTACCTGGTGCGCTATAAAGAAGATGCGTCTGAAGAGGTGTTGCAGGAAGAAACAGCCGATGCGGTGCAGCGTTTTCTTTCAGGGAACGAAGTCTGGTCTCCGGCATATGACGCCCTGAAATCATATTCCTCATGGGCTTCCGCCAAGGCCCTGGTTGATCAAATCAATTCAATTATAGAAAAGCAGTGAAAGAAATCCGACAGATATACAACTTCCTGAAAGAACATCCCCTTACCAGAGGCCATTCCACATCGGCCTTGTTCCGTTTTGCCCGTTGGCAGGTGATGAGCAGACTCAGGGAAAGATTGGAGGTTCCTTTTGTGGGAGACAGTCGCCTGGTTGTAAAGAAAGGTATGGTGGGAGCTACCGGAAATATTTATGTAGGCCTGGCGGAGTTTCCTGAAATGAGTTTTCTCTTACACGTGCTCAGGCCGGGAGATCTTTTTGTGGATGCCGGTGCAAATGTGGGCGTGTTTACCGTGTTGGCATCTGCTGTGGCCGGTGCCGATAGTGTGGCTTTTGAGCCTGTACCCGAAACTTTTCATTGGCTGGAAGAGAATGTGCGCGTGAATAAAATGACGCAAAAGGTCAGAGCGTTGAACATGGGCCTGGGTGAGGAAAGCTCTACCATCCATTTTACCAAAAACCTGGACTCGGTGAACCATGTGGTGATGAACCCCGTGAATACGGAAGACACGATTCCCGTGAAGGTAGACCGGTTGGATGTAAGCATAGCTCCGCGCTTTCCTTTTCTTATGAAGATAGATGTGGAGGGTTTCGAATACCAGGTGATCAATGGTGCCACCAGGGTGATGGAGAATCCGACTCTTTCTGCCATTATCATTGAGTTGAACGGAAGTGGAAGGCGTTACGGAATTGAGGATAAACAAATTAAGGAGCGTCTGGAAGGCTACGGTTTCAAACCGCATTACTACGAACCCTTGTCCCGTAATCTGTTTTCCGTGGATGAAACATGGAAAGGGGATAACGTGATCTATATCCGGAATGAAGAAGTTGTGCGCGACCGGATCAGATCCGCGGATAAGATCAATGTACTGAATCACCGATTCTGAATCAGAGCTAATGTCACGACTGGCCATTGTTGTAAGCCATCCCATCCAGTATTTCTCACCCATGTTCCGTTATCTGGCAGAACGTATGGATGTCGTGGTTTTCTACGCACACGATCCGTCGGGTCATGAAGTGGGCAGAGAAGGGTTCGGTCTGGATTTCAAGTGGGACACCGATCTGCTTTCCGGTTATGAGCATGTTTTTTTGAAAAACGTTTCAGCACATCCTTCCCTGGTGAAATACAACGGATGTGATACACCGGATGTAAAGCAGATGTTCTTACAACACCAGGTTACCCATGTGCTGATATTCGGCTGGTACCTGAAGTCATACCTCCAGGCGCTGAGGGCGGCCCGCCAGCTGAAATTGCCTGTGGCGGTGCGGGGCGACAGTCAATTTGGTGCAACCCGGCATCCGATAAAGGACACCATCAAAAAAATGCTTTATCCATGGCTCATCAGAAAATACAGCACCACCTTTTATGTGGGTAAGCTGAACCGTGAATACCTGGAGGCACATGGTGCAAAGGAAACTCAACTTGCTTATGCACCGCATGCAGTGGATCAGGCTTTCTGGCATCCTGATCCTCTACAGAAAAAAGAATCCGAAGTCATAACATTTCTCTGGGTAGGAAAGATGGTGGATATAAAAAGACCTGAAGATATGGTACGGGCATTTCTCAAGGCTTCGGGAAAAGATCCTGATATCCGATGTATCATGGTAGGAGATGGGCCATTGCGAAAGAAATGTGAGCAATTATCTGCCGGCTCCGACCGCATTTCCTGGGTCGGATTCAAGAATCAAACGGAGTTGTTGCCCTTGTACCAAAAAACCAATTGCCTGGTGATGACCAGTCTGTCGGAAACCTGGGGCCTGGTGGTGAACGAAGCCATGGCTTGTGGTATACCTGCCATCGTTTCAGAACTTTGTGGATGTGTACCGGATATGATTGATGGCAAGGGCAGCGGCTGGACTTACCCTCCGGGAGATGTGGATGCCCTAGCACAAAAAATTTCCGAGGCTACCCATGCTTGTCGCCATCCTGGTCCGGGATTGGCAGACGCGTTGGGAAGGGTAAACAAGGTACATTCATTTGAGACGAACTTCGAAGCTCTTCGCACCTTCGTAGAAGCATGATACGATTAACGTTTTAATGCTTTTCTTTGTATCACGCCAAAATGACTGAGGCGACCATGGGAGGCAATCTAAATATGCAGAGGATCGTGCTCGCGCTTTTGCCGGTCTTGTATTTCCTGGCCCTTTATCCGGAAATGTCAATATTTGGTCTTGCCGGAATATTCCTGTTTACCATGATCTTTACGGCATTCATGCTGGAACTTTCTTCAGGTGTTCCGCTTCGTTTGCTGATCCTGCTGGTTGCTTTCACACAGTGGATTGTCGCTCCGATCATGGCCTACTACTTTTTACCAGAAAGCCAGTTTTATGCGATGAGTGTGGATGAGGAAGATTATATGGGCTATGTCTTTCCTGCCATCCTTGCTTTCTCGGCGGGGTTGATGACCGGGAGAAGCCGCTCAAAGAAATATGATCTTGACAGTGTGAACAGGATGTTCATCGCCGGAAAGTATTATCTGACGCATGGTAAAACCCTCGTAATTGCAGGCCTGTTAGCCAATCTGCTTATTGGTGTGGTTCCGGGTGGATTGAAATATTTTATGCTATTGCTTTCCTACCTCAAGTTTGTAGGCGCCTTTTATTTATTCCTTAGCACATCCACCTCCAAATGGGTCTGGATCATAGCGGCCTTTACGGGTGAGGTGCTTGCGGCTGTGAGCAGTACCATCTTCCATGATCTCCTGCTTTGGTGCGGATACTTTTTTATACTCTATACATTCGTAAATAAAGTCTCCCTGTCCAAAAGGGTGATCATGATTGTTTTCGCTTTGATCGGGATTTTCCTTCTTCAATCCATTAAGAGTGAACTCAGGTCTATGGTTAATGAAGACCAGGGTCTGTCTACCATGGATCGTATTGAGGCAGCCGGTGGACTTGTCGGACAACAGCTGGATGAGTCGCAGGAACTGACCGAACAAACCACCATGCAGGATTTTGTGGATCGGATCAACCAGGGATGGATCATTGCCCGGATCATTTGCACGGTGCCGGATGACGAACCTTATGCGCTGGGAGAAACCATCCTTGACGGCCTTCAGGCAGCCTTTATTCCTCGGATATTAAATCCCAATAAGGCGAAGTCGGGAGGACAGGCGAACTTCCACCGTTTTACCGGTTATTACACGGGAGAAGGTACCAGCATGGACCTGAGTATTGTGGGTGAGGCCTATGCCAATTTTGGCCGGTGGGGTGGTATTGCTTTCATGCTTCTGTTGGGCTTCTTCTTTAATTGGGCCATGACCTTCACCATGAAAAAGTCAATGAAATACCCTGAACTGGTGCTGTGGCTTCCGTTTCTGTTTTTCTACTGTGTAAAGGCTGAGAATGATTTTGCAACAGCCATCAATCAGGTGATGAAATCCGCATTCATGGCCTATCTCGTGATCAACATTATGCACCGGCTTATCCCGGTCCCAAGGGAGTACCGGGAAGCAAAGTTTCAATCCATCCCTCAACAAGCCCGGGTTTGAGAATCGTCTTTACTTATCTGACTGCTTATACAGGCAACGGTGGACTGGAAAAATTCAACCAGGCGTTTATGTCTGCTTTGGCGGAATGCGCGGATGACCTCCACATTTATTCGCTTCATGATGATGCAATGTCCGAGGAATCCGCTCAATTCAGTAAAGGTTATGCCGGTCGTCGTATTAGCTATATGTCTGAAACGATACGCGCGGCAATGTCTGCTGATGTACTTATTCTCGGACACGTGAACCTTGCTCCGGTTGCTTTTCTGGCAAGACTATTTCGCCCGCGACTTAAGGTCGTGCTTATTACACATGGAATTGAGGTTTGGCAACCGATGTCATTCATGGGTAAGCATGTGATAAAACATGCGCACCGCATTTTTGCCGTCAGCCGGCATACGATACAAAGACTGAAGGAAATCTTTGGTGTGGATGATAACGTGGTGAGAAGATTGCCCAATACGCTCGGCAGACACTTTATTCTGGAAGATATCTTTGAGAAGAATGAAACATGGCTCCGGAAGTATGGACTGACAACCAAAAACAAAGTCATACTGACCGTGGGAAGAATGGTCTCAGGTGAAGCCTACAAAGGATACGATAAGGTGATCTCGGTGCTGCCTGCGGTGGTTGAACAGGTGCCGGAGACCATCTATTTGCTTGTAGGAAAATATGACCAGAAAGAGAAGGAACGCCTTGATCAATTGATCATCAGAAAAGGTATGCAGGGACGTGTGATATTCACAGGATTTATTCCGGGAGATGCGGTCGCTGATCATTTCAGGTTGGGAGATGTGTTTGCCATGCCTTCTGTTAATGAAGGTTTCGGAATTGTCTTTATCGAGGCCATGGCATATGGCATACCTGTGATCGCAGGAAACAAGGATGGTAGTGTGGATGCACTGGACGACGGACGACTCGGAACATTGATTGACCCCGATGATCCGCAGGCACTTCAGGAGGCCCTGATCTCGCATTTGAAAAATGATGCCTTGAGAACTAAACAGGCCAAACAGCAACGCATGCAAGAGGTTAATGCGGCCTTTGGTTATGCCACCTATCTGGATCATGTAAAAAATCTGATATCCGAACTTTAGAACTATGTGTGGGATAGCAGGAATGATATTGGCAGATCCGCTGAGTAACCAGCAGGAGGTTCTTCAACGGATGACCTCTGCCATACAACATCGCGGGCCGGATCACGAAGGGATATTCTGGGATGGTCATACCGGATTGGGGCATCGGCGCCTGGCGATTCTGGATCTTTCCTCAGCCGGAAATCAACCTATGGTCAGTTATGACGGTCGCTATGTGATCGCACACAACGGTGAGGTTTACAATTTCCGGGAAATGAGAAAGGAATTGGCTGAATATCCATTCACAACGGAAACCGATACCGAAGTGATCCTGGCTGCATATGCCAAATGGGGGGTAGGTTGCCTCCAACGTTTCCAGGGAATGTTCGCTTTCGCCATCTGGGATAAAGAGAAGAAACAATTGTTGATCGCAAGGGACCGGATGGGCATCAAACCGTTATACTACCATCTCAACGGTAAACAGTTGTTATTCTCTTCGGAGATAAGGTCTTTGCTGGCATCCGAATTGGTGCCGAGGAAAGCAGATGAGGCATCTGTGCTGGATTACCTTCGGTATCAGACCGTACATGCACCCCGAACCATCATCCGCAATGTGAATATGCTGATGCCCGGATCGTATATGACCTGCGCCAATGGCCAGACAACCATAGAGTCATATGCAAATGAACCCGCAGGTGAATCACTTGCCCTGACCTATGAGCAAACTTGTACGGGTGTCCGCGAACGGTTTTTCAAAGCGGTGGAAAAACGACTGGTGGCGGATGTTCCTTTCGGTGCTTTTCTTTCCGGAGGGATTGACTCTACTGCAGTGGTTGCTGCTATGTCGCAGTTGTCAAATACTTCGGTAAAAACTTTTTCCGTCGTGTTTGAAGAACAGGACTTCAGCGAAGAAAAATATGCCGGTCTGATTGCCAGGCGATATCAAACCGATCATCATGAGATCAGGGTGAGACCGGAAGATTTTCTGCATGAATTGCCTGATGCTTTGAATGCCATGGACCACCCCGGAGGTGATGGTCCCAATACCTATACGGTCTCTAAACGTACCAAACAGGCCGGAATTACCATGGCGCTTTCCGGGTTGGGTGGCGATGAGGTTTTTGCCGGCTACCCCGTTTTTCAACGCCTCTATAAATTAAATGCCAATGCCTGGTTGTATCATGTTCCCCGGGTGTTGCGCAAGGTAACGGCATCCGCACTGCAGGGCAGTGTTCAGCGTCAGAAGATGGCACGCCTGCTGACGATGAAAACCTATGATCCTGCCGCCGCTTATGCACTCGGCCGACAGCTCTGGTCGGATGAGGATTTGTATTCGCTATACTCCGGTAATTGGTTTGAAAACACTGTGGAGGAGATCACACGTCCGGAATTTAACAATGGCAGACCCTTCCTGACAAAAGTGTCCAGGGCCGAGATGTTTACCTACATGCAGAATGTGTTGCTCAGGGATACCGATCAGATGAGTATGGCCCATGCCCTTGAAGTGCGGGTCCCGTTCCTGGATCATGAATTGGTGTCGTTCGTAGCTCAGGTCCCTGACAAGCACAAATATCCCTCAACCCCTAAGAAATTGCTCACCGACAGCCTGGGAGAACTCATTCCCGAAGATATTTCAAACCGGCCTAAAATGGGTTTTACATTTCCCTGGGAACGTTGGATGAAGAATGAATTGAAGGACTTTTCAGAACAACACCTGAATCTTCTTGGAGATCAGAGGGGCTTTGATAAGCAAGGTTTGGACAGGGTATGGAAAGATTTTCTCGCCCAAAGGGGAGGGGTGACCTGGACACGGATATGGCCGCTTGTTGTCCTGGCCTATTGGTTGGATAAACACGATGTTGATGTCTGATCCTCGCATCCTGATATTTACGGATTGGTATCTGCCGGGATTTAAAGCCGGAGGCCCGATCCGTTCGCTTGCGAATCTGTCTTCATCGATCTCCGGAAAGGCGGAGGTGTTTGTGGTGACCGGTCATGCAGACTACCAGTCGGCCACATCCTATGAAGGGGTGAATATAGGTGAATGGAATGCCGGACCTTCAGGGGAGAAGGTGTATTATACCCCGCCGGATTTATTGAACAATGCGTTGTTTGCTGAAGTCTTGAAACATGTTCGGCCGGATGTCATTTACCTGAACAGCATGTTCTCGGTGCCATTTGCATTAAGACCACTTCAGTATTTTGCGAAAGCCGGAGTAAAGATTATCCTTGCCCCCCGCGGAATGCTGTCGCCAGGTTCGCTTTCGGTAAAGCCTGTGAAGAAGCATATTTTTTTGCTGGCCAGTCGCATGTCCGGGATGTTCAGACACGTTGAGTTTCATGCTACAAGTCACGAAGAGGTCGTTCAGATCAGAAAGCATATCGGGGCCAAAAGCCGGGTATCCATGTTGCCCAATTTTCCGACGGTGGTGAAGGAAGAACCCATATCGAGGGTAAAATCTCCCGGATCCCTGAAGATGATATTCGTAGGTCGGATCGCTGAGGAGAAAAACCTGAAAGGTGCATTGCACGTGTTGCAGGGGATTTCTTCAGGGCGAATTGAAATGGATGTCGTAGGCGAGATTTACAGTCCATCCTATTACGCAGCGTGCAAGGATTTGGCGAATAAACTTCCTGATCACGTAAAGGTGAATTTTATCGGAGCCCTATCACCGGCAGATTTGCGAGCTAAACTTCTGGAGTGTCATGTGTTATTTCTACCAACAACCGGAGAGAACTATGGGCATACGATACTGGAGTCCATGGCTGCCGGTTGCCCCGTGCTTATCACGGATAGAACACCATGGAGAAAGCTACAGGAGGAAGGCGTGGGTTGGGATCTGGACATGAAAGATGAGGCCGGTTTTTGCCGTGCCATTATCGAGGCGATGAACTGGGATCAGGGCGCATTTGATAAAATGATGTCTTCCGCATTTCGCTATTACCGGATTCATACGGATGTGAAAGACCTCGCTGAAAAGTACCTTGAAATGTTCAGGGGCTAGTTGTACCGGAGGTCCCTTCGGTGTTCTGGTCTGATTCAGGTAAGGAGGTATCGGTTTCAGCGGGTGCATTTTCGACCATGACAGCCTCAACTTCCTGAGATTGCTCCTCGGTCTCTTCTTCCGGTGATGCCTTTACTTTTAGCATGGCAAACCACCGGTCGCGCAGTTTCGGATAGCGATTTGTCAATACCATAAACAAGGTGCAGAGTACGATGCTCAGAAGAATCAGGGCATAGGCGAGATCCTGGATGGCCCTTCCTTCCGCAATACCTCTTTGCAGGGGAAGGGAGGCAAGGATGGCGGGTACCAGTCCTTTGGGTGACATCAACGACATGGTTGCCAGGTCTTTCATCGGAAGCTTTCCACGGGTGAGAAACCGCACCGCCCAGGGCCGGGCGAAAAGGATGCCTGCAATGATCAGCAGGGCTGCGATATACGGCGTGGGGCCACCGAACTGCATGTGGATGCCCACATAAACAAAGAAGTATGTTTGGGTGATAAAAGCCAGTTCCGAGAAGAAACCCTTCTCATTCTCGGTTAATTCCTGGGCGGGGATCAGTACACTCAGTCTGCTTTTTTGGAGAGTGTATGCATTGCCCAGTACAATACCGAATCCCAATACCGCCATCCCCCCGTTCAATCCCAGCTTTTCTGTGACGCCGTAAAGAATAAAAGCAAATGCGAGATTGGAGAATAATGGGTTACGTATGGTTCTGATCCATTTGAGAATCACCGACCATGCCAGCCCGGTAACGCTACCCATCAACAGGGCCAGAAGAAACGATTTCCAAATCTTTCCCAGGATCACGGAAAGATCAAAAGATCCTGCCTTCATAGCGGGCAGCAAGGTTAAACCGACAACCAGACAAAGCACATCACTGATGGCCGACTCGAGCAGGAGTATGGATCCTGCCTTCTTGTTCAACCCCATTTGGTTCACCATGGGGATCACGATAGCGGAAGACGTACCGGAAACAATGGTGCCAAAGAACGCTGCGCCAATGGAGGAAAGCCCCATGAACAGGTATGCGACAAAACCGGCAATCAGACTGCCGATGAGAAAGTTTACCAGCGTAAGCAGGGATGCGGAACCGATGGAGGCTGCCAGATCATCCAGCTTGAGCTTGGTGCCACTTTCGAAAAGGATCAGCACCAGGGTCACCGAAGTAAATACCGGCCCCATTTCTCCGAACTGATAAGGCTTGATCCACGATGTTAAGGGGCCAACGACCAAACCCACAATCAACAATAACAGTACGTTCGGAACGCGGGTGTAACTGAAGAGGCCGTTGAAAATGTAAGCTGAAAAGATCAGCAAACCCAGGACTACAATGACAAGGGAGATATCCATGTTACTGTGGTAGTTTGTCGCTCAACCAACCGTAAACGTAAGTGCCCAGAATAGCGCTTACGAGGGCTACAATGATCACCGTATATCCTCCGCCTGCTAATGCAAACAGCGGTCCCGGGCATGCCCCGGTCATGCTCCAGCCGAGACCGAACAGGAAGCCTCCGATCACATGGCCTTTTGTAAAATGATATTCCGGCCAGCGAATGGGGTCTCCGTTCAGGGTTTTGGTCCCGAACTTTTTCATGAGTTGGGTGGTGATGATTCCGACGGGAATAGCCGTTGCAAAAACACCGTACATATAGAATGACTGGAAGTGGAACATCTCCTGAATCCGGTACCATGAGATCACCTCCGATTTGGTCAGGATCGTACCAAAGATAAGGCCCAGAAAAAACATACGTGTCTTCATCATAACCCGGATTTAAGGATCCATGGCAGGATCAGGTTAGACATGAGCATGCCTCCTGCAAAGAAAAAAATGGTGGCGATTAATGACTCATAACGCAGGAGAGACAAGCCGGTGATCGAATGTCCGGAAGTGCAGCCTTCTGCATACCGTGTTCCGAAACCCACCAGAAACCCACCGGCAACGATGAGAATCATTCCTTTCCAGGTAGCAAGGAAGTTCCAGCTGAACAGGGTAGAAGGAATCAGCGCCTGATCCGGTTGGGGGAGGCCCCATTCTGCAAACATGGCAATGGCTTCATTGGATAACCTGATGGGCTCAGGGTTTGCAAATGCAAAACCACCGATAAAGCCACCGGCTATCACGCCGACTGCAAAAATCATGTTCCACTTTTTTTCTTTCCAGTCATACTTGAAATACCCGCTTACTTTGGGGAGACAGGCCGCGCAAATGTGCCTGAATGAAGATGAAATACCGAATTTACGGTTGTCTGTGATTAGCAGCAGTGGTATCATTAAACCGATAAGTGGCCCTGCAATATACCAGGGCATAGGTTGTCGGAGGAAATCAATAAAATCTGTCATGACGCGGCATTCCAATGACAATGACCCGAAGTTGGAAAACTACTTCCGGACCATCATCCACACCCCAAAAATAACAAAAACTACGCCGACACCCCGTGATACCATGTTAACAAGTTTCGGTGTGACCAGCGCTCTCAGGTATCTCGCCAGAAATGCTTTCAGTGTATCGGTAAAAAATAAGGTTCCAAGGATACACAGAAAGAAGGTGATGGAGTCCTCCTTTGCAGGGAACTCGGATTTTGCGACTACCACCATCCCTGCCCAGAAGAACATGACGGCAGGATTGATGGCATTCAGAAATAGACCTTTGATAATAGATCGCATAAAATGTTCACTTTCGATGGTGAAGACCTTTTCGTTTTCAGGTGTGCTGTGCGTTCTTTTAAAGATTTTAAAAAGGCCTAAGCCCATCATCAGACAGCCTCCGATGATCTTAAAAGCAAAATGAGCATCATCTGAAATGGAGATCAGGGATGAACCCTTGTATGCGATGAATATCAGGGATGCATCCCCGGCCAGGATGCCAATGGCAAAAAAAAGTGCCGACCAGAAACCCTTCTTGATGCTTGTCTCGATCAGTCCGAAAAAAACCGGACCAACCATCAGACTTAACAGAAATCCCATGCCCGCGCCTTTGGCGATGGCTTCAACGGGCATCGGGGTCGTTGTTTAGGAAGGTCTGCCATTTTTCTACCAATGCGCCTTTAAGCACCCGCGGAAACTTGTTTTGGCCTCCCTCTTTGCCAAGGGTTTTGAGGAACCGGTAGAAGGTGGTGGTTTGCAATGGCTTTACCATCACTGCTTTTAGTGCAGCCTTTCTTTCAACGGCGTAATCATCGTTGATCTGGCATAGAATACGGTCGAGCTGTTGTTGCACTTGTTCTATATTGGTTGGGTTTTCCATGGCGATATACCATTGATGGGCGAACATTCCTTCATACGGAATGCCGGTCACGGTATATTCCCTGATCACTTGCCCGGTTTCTTCGGCAAGACGCTTGATTGCGGTATTCATATTGTCTACAGAGAGGTGTTCTCCGCAGAGACTCAGAAAATGTTTGGTGCGCCCGGTGATCTTTATCTCACAGGTCTCGGTGGAAATGAAACGGATGGTATCACCGATCAGGTAGCGGTAGGCTCCTGCACATGTGGTAATGATGATGGCATAGTCGGTTTTTGTATCCACCTCATTGATGTGCAGTGACCGGGCTCCGGGTTTCAGATTGCCGGAATCATCAAAATTGTTGTCGTTGTAGGGGATGAACTCAAAGTAGATGCCGTTGTCCAGCACAAGCTGCATATGAGGGCATGTGCCATTCTGAAAGGCAAGGAAGCCTTCACTTGCAAGGTAAGTTTCCAGGTAGTTGATCTCCTCGCCCAGCAGTGCGTTGAATCCCTTGCGATAGGGTTCAAACGATACGCCTCCGTGAACAAAGAACTTCAGGTTTGGCCAGATCTCATGGATGTGTTTTACCTTATAATGATCGATGATACGTTCCATGAGGATTTGAACCCATGCCGGAACACCTGCAATGATACCGATATTCCACGAGGCTGCTTCTTTGGTGATGTTGTCCAGTTTTAATTGCCAGTCGCGCTCCATCGCAAGCTTTCTTCCCGGTTTATAAAACCTGTAAAACCACAGGGGGATATTTCCGGCAAGAATACCGCTAAGATCACCTTCGTCATGTTGCCCTATCTTTTGGAGTTTGGTACTTCCTCCCAACATCAACACACCCTTTTCATAAAAATTACCGGGCAGGTCGAACTGGGAAAGTGTAAGCATCTGACGTATGCTTGTTTTTCGTACGGCCTTGATCATGCTTGTGGTAACAGGCACACGTTTACTTGCGGAATCGGACGTTCCGGAGGTAAGGGCAAAGAATTTTGTCTTTCCGGGTCTGCAGATATTCTCCTGGTCCTCAAGAATCCGGGACCAGTATGTCTTAAGCATGCTTTCGTAGTTGAACACCGGGACGGATGACCTGTAGGCATCCATCAGATCCTTTTCCTTTAACAGATCCGGGAAAGAGAAGTCCTCCCCGAAGGCAGTGTCCTTGGAATAGGTGATAAGCTTCTCAAGGGTTTTGTATTGTTGAAGCAACGGACTGGCCTTCGTGCGGCCTGAAGCCATCGACTGTTTAAGTTTGATGGATTCCTGTAATATGGTTCCAATGAAAGCCATTCCTAATTTCCGTCCATAGATAATTGGCTATCGGCACAATGAAGTGAGCCAATCCATAGCAGATGGTAATTTACCGTTTGAAACAACCGGGTTCGGTAATGAATGAATGCTTTGACGGATCATGTACCGTGTTGATATGAGGCTAAAAGTACGACATTTAATCCCAAACTATGCAATAGAAAATTTTCTAATGCATAGCGATTAAGAAAATCAGCCTTTCCGGCCTGTACTTCGTGCATCCGAAAAGTGATTTTCTAAATCGGGATAACCCCAACTAAATACAGATAGTTCGGCTCGTTCCTCACCTCCTACTGCATAAGTTGGGTTAATATTAAGTACCTCGGGAAAAGCTACGAATTGATGCAGTAGGGCTTGGTAGCGTGTGGGCCGTTATCGGCGGCCTATTGCCGGGATGTATTTTCCTTTTGGATTTTGAACATCAGGGTGTATTTTGCCCACCCTTCTTTTTCCTTTCTGGTTGCCGGTTCCCAGGATGGCATTTCTTTGATGGCCTTCAGTATCTGTTGGTCATAGTCGCTATCGATCCCCTTCATCAGGGTGACTTCAGATAGTTGTCCTTCCGGATTGATTACAAAACTTACAATGGCGGATCCGGGTTGACCTTTTGCGGTTATCGATTCCGTTGGTGTGATTTTTCCTTCCAGGTATTGTTTGAGACGGCCGTCACCTCCTTTAAACGCAGGCATACCTTCGGCATTATAGGAGTCGGGTTCTTCAAACAGTACGGAATATGCTTTGCCTCCCGCCGTATCCTCTTCTCCTTTTTTGATCTTGCGTTTATCAAGGTTTTCTCTTCTGAATATGTCAATCTCCTGGATATAATTGATCGACGTATTGTCTGCCTGGTCTTTTTCTGTAACCTGTTGCCCGGTACCTTCTAAGCTGGCCTGATTTTTCTTGTTTTTCTTGTCATTGGCATCAGTGGCCTTTTCAGATTGAATTTCTTTTTGGTCGGACTGCTCAACCATTCCGGTTTCGGATGGCGTTGGGTCTTGCAGACTGTCACTTGCGTTAATGGCAGAAGTATCTGTAATTGTCCATTCGTCGGCGAAGTCATCCAGATGGTTTTCTCGCGAAGCGCGATCTACATAGTAAGGTTTGTTTAATTCAGGGACGGTATCATCTGTGTCGCCCCCGTCAGGCAACAACGATAGAAGGGATGCCATCCCTGCCACTATCGCCAACCCGATCCATAACCAGCTTTTATTCCTGACGTCAAAACCACCCTGAGAGAATCCACTTTGTTTCTCAATGGCCTGGTTCACCTTTTGTGAAAGAAGATCCGCATCTGCCTGATTTACTTCCTTGATTGCGTCAAGCGCTTCATTACATAGTACACAATCCAATAAGTGCGATTCTGCGCTGTGCTTGATTTCAGGGGAGAGCGTGCCTTGTGCATAGCCATACAACTCCTCCATATTCAGGCAAGACCTATCGGTTAATATGTTCTTCAGTGCGTCCTGCATCAGGAGGGCTTTTGCATTCTTATTCTAAGGTTGCGTTTTCCGTTTTGTAAATAACTTTTGACCTCATTCATGGAGTATCCGGTGATACCCGCAATGTCTTCATAACTCTTTTCTTCCAGATAGAACAGCTTAATGCATGTGGCCTGTTCTGCGGGAATTTCCTCAATCAGCTTTTCCAACCGGCTCAACTGCTCCTCTTTGATAACATTAGGGTCCATGACACCTGAGATTTCCACAACCGTTTCTTCCGCAACGGCCATCCCTTCCTTGAGATCATCGTGGCTGGATCGGCGTAACTTCTTGATACATAAATTCTTGGTGACGGTGGCGAGCCAGGATTTAAATTGCTTTACCTGGTGTTTTTTCAGATCTCTGCATAGGACCTCAAACAAGTCCATGGCCGCATCCTGGGCATCATCCTGGTTCTTGAGATATTTCAGACAGATGATGGTTATGATATGGGTATATCGCTGGTACAACTCTCCGACGTATTTCAGGTCGTGGGAGTTCCTGTACATTTCGATCAGTTCCTGATCTGAAACAGGTGAACGTTTAGACATAATCCCAATTTCTCTTACGGGAAGGTATTGACTTCCTTTCCATACCAAACGCAAAAATATCTAAAAATCGGATAATACCGTTATCAGCCTCTTCATAACCAATGGTATACAGATTGAAAACCAGCGATTTCCCATGAGATGTCGTGTTGTTTGTGGAATATCACTAACGCCCGGACCTTTATTATGAGTGATTGATGAAAACCAAAATTTGCGTTCTTATGAAGAAGATGTACTTATTGGGGGCGGCTGTTATAATGACTATGGCCTTCCGGAGCGAATGTTATTCCCAGGACTCCCATTTTTCCCAGTTCTATGCGAATCCACTATACCTGAATCCTGCCATGGCAGGCTCTTCTCGATGTCCTTCGCTGCATATGAATTACCGCAATCAGTGGCCTGCATTGTCGGGTAATTTCGTGACCGCATCCGCCAGTTATGATCAGTATGTAAAGTCTGCCGAAGGTGGATTGGGGTTTTATATTCTGCGTGACCAGGCGGGACAGTCGACCTACACGGTACATCAGGCAGCGGCCATGTATTCGTACCACCAGGATATCACACGGAGTACAAAAGTTCAGTTCGGAGTTCAGGCTGCATTTATTCAGCGCACGCTGGATTGGGATAAGCTGATCTTTGGAGATCAATTGGATCCAAAGATGGGATTGATGTGGAACACAAAGGAGCAGCGCCCGGTGGATTCAAAAAGCATGGTGGATATTTCCTCCGGCATCGTGATCAATAACAAACACATTTTTGGTGGTGTGGCCGTGCATCACCTGACGGAACCCGATGAAGCGTTTATGAACCTTGGTGAAAGCAAGCTTCCCATGAAGTACACCATCCACGCCGGTATGAATTTCTATCAACACGGGAACAAACGGCCAAGTTTGTCGCCGAATGTGATCTACCAACGCCAGGGAGATTTTAAGCAACTGAATATGGGGTTGTATTGGGATAAGGAACCTTTGGTCTTTGGCATCTGGTCGCGCATGATCGAACGTGATGCAGTCATTCTAACCGTTGGTTTAAAGGGAGATAAGTACCAGCTCGGTTATACATATGATGCTACCATAAGCAAACTGGCCACTTTCAGTGCAGGCGCTCATGAATTATCACTGTCGTTTTTATTTGAGTGTAAAAACCGACCGAAGAAATTCCGGACTATGTTTTGCCCTTCGTTTTAAACTTCGTTCTCAACCAGCGAATCCAAAGGATCAGGATACTGGCAAAAGCCAGAAACATCATCGTCCGGTATAGCAGTGTATTGAGCCGGTCTGTCTGAACCGTTGGCATGGTGGGTTTTCCACCGGTGGTTCTGAGAACCGGGTTCAGGTACATCTGGTTCCTGGATGGAAAGTCGATCACCGTTCGAATGTATGGGTCTGACGGATCGAAAGGATAATCTGCAAGTTTGGTGTTGTGCAATCGCTTCATCAGGTGACCTTCCCTACCATAAAACCTCACCGTGTCTGCCACGTGTGAAAGACTTACCTTGAATGTGTCTCCTGCCATTTTTGCGGATATCAGTTGTTCCATGTCAAGTATCTTTTGCCGCCGCATTTCCAGTGTTTCCCCATCACCCATGTATATTTCAACACCCAGGGCATTTCCCCGGGTCAGATTGTTAAGCAAAGAATCTTTTTCAAGGGTAGGCGATGAAATGAGGGTGGCGTTCCGGGTGAAGTAGCTCATGCTGCTCAGGTCATGTATATCATCATCGGCGATCAGAAATGCAGGTCTGCCCGCAGATAAGGCAGCATCCCATTCTTTAAAGGAAAATTTCCGGTGATTCAGGACTTCGATCAGGTGATAGTTGGTCAATTTTTTCAGGTCATCTTCAGAATAACCGACGGTGAATGCCGGATGAGCCAATGCAACCACGGCCTGGGTGTCTTCCCGGATTGAATTAATAACTGTTTGTTTGTTATGGATGGACTGTGCCAGGGGAAATTCCTTCCAGTTCACTTCAGGTGCATTAAGCACCAGCTGATGGTGTTTGCCTACGTTCAGGCCATGTTCATACACTGAGATAATGGCATTGGGTTCTTCTTCTTCGGACATGTGGAAGTAGTCCGAAACTTCACACACGTCATATCCTGCCTGCTTGTAGCGCTCCCTGATATACTCCCGGCTGTCATGCCCGTTGGTGATGCCACCCCATGCCCTGGCGTGTGCGTGAAAATTGCACAAGCGTGTTTTTTCATGATCCCACCCGCGGTAAGGATTGTAATATTGATCGCCGGTAAATGACGCCTCTTTCGGAAACATATAGATGTTGTTTCCGGTGTTGCATCCGGTATAGATCAGCGCGAAGAATGAGGCGATTGCTGCCAGGGTCCGGAAAATGATTTTGAATGATTTTCTGATCATGTGATTCAGGAGATGACGGTGAGAACAAGTTTTCTGGATCCGCCCCTGTCTCTGAATTCACAAAGATATATCCCTTGCCAGGTGCCCAGGTTCAGGCGACCTTTACTGATAGGTATGGTCAGCGTGTGTCCTGTCAATACGGATTTGATATGTGCGGGCATGTCGTCTGTTCCTTCCAGCGTGTGGGTATAGGTAGGGTTGTTTTCCGATACCAGATCATCCATGAAAACTTCGAGGTCATGTCTGGCGGTGGGGTCGGCATTCTCGTTCAGTGCGAGCCCTGCGGATGTGTGTTTGATGAAAATGTGCAGGATGCCGGTTTCCGGAAGGTCCGCCAATACACGTTCCACCTGGTCGGTGATCAGGTGCCAGCCACGGGGGAAAGGGGGGAGACTTATTTCTTTTTGTGTGATCATTAGGGTGTTGCTTTGCAAAGATGGGGAAATCCATATACCTTTCGCAAGACTACCGTAAACTATGAAGAGGGGTGTTATCGTATTGGCGGCAATAGCGCTGTTGGCAGCTGTTGTTTTTTTGCTTAAGCCAACTTCGCAACAGGAAGTTCCTGTTAACGATACCGCTTCCACGGATACCGTAGATTCTTCAGAATATTATATTCCGATCAGCGACATCATCCTGGTTCAGGATTCCGATGGTGTGTCTGCGCTTAATCAATACATCTCACAATTGGCCATGTCCAACGAATTGACGCATGCCTCCTGGGGGGTTTATGCGGCGTACGTGCATCGTGATTCATTGCTGGCTCACTACAACAGCGACCTGAGCATGGTTCCGGCCTCTACGATGAAGGTCGTGACGACCGGCGTTGTCCTGGACCTGCTCGGCGCCGATACACGTATCGAAACATTGTTGCAGTATGACGGTGTGATCGATACCCAGAAGCGTGTGCTCAGGGGCAACATTTATATCCGTGGCAGCGGTGATCCATCATTGGGATCGGATGTTTTCGGCGGTTGCGTCAGGGATTCGGTATTGCGGAGGTGGGTAAAGGCGATCAGAAATGCAGGTATAGATTCCATACAAGGAGCGGTGATCGGCGATGCCAGGGCATTCGAGTATGACATGATCCCATCCGGCTGGGCCTGGGAAGATATGCAGAGCGGATATTGTGCTGGTGCAAGCGGTCTTTCTTTCGTTGAGAATGTGTACCACATCATGGTAGAAGCCAAACCGGATACATTCCTGATGTCAACGGAGATGGACATTCCGGATTTTCAGTTGGTGAGCCAGTTGAAAACCGGACAGGATGCACCTGGAAATGCGATCTGGGTATCGGGTGCCCCGTATATGAATAAGTGCTTTGTTCATGGATATGTATCCCCCGATTCCACGAAATTCGGGATCAAATGCCAGGTCCCGGATCCCGCCTACTTATGCGCATACAGCTTGTTCAAGGCATTGAAAAAAAAGGGCATCCATGTTCGGGATTCTGCAAGTACCCATCGTAGACTGGGGCGGTTGGGTAGCAAGCAACCTTCGAGGGTCACCATACAAACCTGGAAGTCGCCGACAATACTGGAAATGATCCAGTATACCAATACGGTGAGCCATAATTTCTACGCGGAATCGCTGCTAAAATATCTTTCATACAAACAAACAGGATTCGGAAGTACCGTTGGCGGAACCGAGGTGATCCAAAGATATTGGAGAAGGAGGGGACTCGATCTGAGAGGTTTCTATCAGTATGATGGCAGCGGCCTGTCGCGGTTTGATGCCATCACGCCAAAACAACTGGTTTCCATGTTAAGAAGTTATGGAAAAGACACCACGCTGTTCAAGCAGTTTTACGGTACCCTGCCGGTTGCGGGACGCACGGGAACATTAAGGGGATTGTGTTTCGGAACCGCAGCTGAAGGGAATGTTCATGCCAAGAGCGGTTATATGAGCAGGGTAAGAAGTTATGCCGGGTATGTGACCACAAAAGACGGTGACCTCGTTGCTTTTGCGATGATGGCCAATAATTTCGAGTGTTCACCGATAGCCATGCGGCACCACTTTGAAAAACTTATGGCATTGATGGCGGAGTTGAAGGCTCCATCGGTGCCAGATTCTTCAGCTGTTCCTGCACAAACCCCATAAGGCTCCGCAGTGCGGTCGCTCCGAAATCAAATGGAATACCTGCCAATTGATATGTTTCCGGTATACTTTTTATATATCCGGAGGCCAGTGCCGTTTTATATTTCTCTATGGTTGATTTTGGATCCTTCAGATAATCCTTCCAAAGCGATAGTGCGCCCAGCTGCGCCATGGCATATTCAATATAATAGAACGGGGCGTAGAAAAGGTGTCCCTGTTTTTGCCAGATGGTTTCATGGTCGTTTTCGTATCCGGACCAATCCACTACTTTGCTTTGAAAGCGACTCCGTGTTTCCAGCCACGCTATTTTGCGTTCTTCCCTTGTGTGGTCCGGATGTGTGTACAGCCAATGTTGGAATGCATCGATGGTTGCGATCCACGGCAATAGCCTTATAATGTGCTCAAGGTGTTCGTGCATTGCTCTCCGGTAATCATCATCGGAAAGTCCAAAACCTTTCTGCCAATAAGCAGATGCAAAAAGTTCCATGCTCATGGATGCAAGCTCTGCCACCTCATGAGGCACAATCCTCAGGAATAACGGCTGAAGGTTATTGCACAGCACAGAGTGCACGGCATGTCCGCCTTCATGGGTCATGACCACCACATCGCGCATGGTTCCGACTGCATTCATGAAAATAAATGGCAGCCCGGTTTCAATGAGGGGGTAATTGTATCCTCCCGGTGATTTCTCCTTTCGGGAATCAAGGTCCAGGAGTCCCCTTTTCTCCATGATTTCAAGGGTTTCTGAGAAAAGCGGGTCAATTTCTTTAAAGCATTGTATGGTGCCCCGGATCAGGTCATCACCGTTCCCGAATGCACGTATAGGTGGAAGCCCGTTCACATCAACCTCCATATCCCACGGTCGCAGGTTATCTACCTTTAGTTGATCTTTTCTGATGTGGTCCATCTCTTCGACCAGCGGAACAATAAACTTTTCGATGGATTCATGCAGTTGGAGACAGTCTTCTGCGGTATAGTCAAAGCGTTGCTTGGCAACAAATGCATAATCACGGTAATTCCGGTAGCCTGCATTTGAGGCAAGCTGATGTCTCAGGTCGAGCAGCTGTTCAAAATTGGATTCCAGTTCTTTTGTATCCTGTGATCTTCTTTTGGCAATCAACTCAAATACCTCCTGGCGGGTATGGCGATCGGTAGACTTCAAATGGGTTGAGGCCTGCTGTAATGTGATCTCATTGTCCTCCCACCGGATGGTCATGGCGCCGCTGATGGTGCCGAAAGTCTGTTCGGCCACCTCAAGTTCAGAGTACACGGGAATGTTCTCTTCCCGGAATAAAGCCACATCACTTTTAACAGACCGGATATAGTTTTTCAGGGTTGTGTTCTCAAATGCACCTACAAAGGGAGAGTCACAAAGTTTACGGTTGAGGGCGTCATTTACACTGGAAAGCCTGGGGTTGATTCCGGTGAAGAAGTCGGAAAGGCGCTGTTGGATTTCTTCGTTTCCGGTAAACCGCGATTTGTTGATATAACGGATCGCCTGTTCTTCCGCAATAGCAGAATCCAGTTCACTGCGGTCCATGATCCATTGACGAAGGGCGGCTTCATCCGGAATTTCCCGTTCCAGCAGTTCTTTAAAAAGCCCGTCAATATCATCCCAGGTATTGACCCGGAAATCAGAATCCAAATACTGCCGGTTCAATAAATGTGAAGGGGTGTGAAGAAGTTCTTTCATTCGCCTGAGAGACCGGCTACGATCAGGATCACTTGCCGGTTTTGTTTTTAACCGTCGCTTTTGGGGAGGCTTTCTTTTTGGCGGTGGAAGTTTTTGGTGCTTTTGAAGTTTGTCCGGCAGCGGGCTTTTTTGCTTTTTTCTCTGCAGCAGGCTTGGACGCTTTTTTGGGCTTGCTTTCAGCATCTGCTGATTTCTTATCTCCTTCTTCCTTGCTTTCTGCTTCCTCTTCCTTCTCCTTTAAGTAGTCTGTTGTGCGAAGCAGGTTATACCAGGTCACCACCTTTTTGATGTCAGAGATGTATACCCTGTCACGGTCATAGCCGGGTGCGACTTCCTCAAAGTATTTTATCAAAGTTTCCGAATCCGATTTGCTGTCCGGACCCGGGCCTCCGTTTTCTTTTTTCAGAATGGCGGCAAAGACCTCTTTCAGAGGCCGGTCCTCATCATTCGTATAGATACTGATATCGTGAAGCGTTGTAATTTTCTGGTGGGCATATGCCGGAATACGTTTTCCGTCAACAAGTGATTCCACGATCATACGGTTCTTATGCCTTGCAATAATCTTGAACAATCCTCCCTGGCCGGTGATAGAAATGATTTCAGTTAAATCCATACTTTCTCTTTGTTTATACGCAAATGTAGTAAATGACTTTTATTTCACAGCGCATAAATGAGGAAGATCAAGACCATCCTTAATCCGAAATGATACCGAACCTCAATCCGAAACGATAAATTTTCGGATGATCCGGTGCCCGTTCTGGTTGATTTTCAGAAAGTATATGCCGGGTTTGAGCAAGGCAACGGGAAGGGGTAGCTGGTGGGAACCGGTCTGCAACTGGTATTGCCCCAACGACATCATTTCTTGTCCGGATATATTCATAATATCCAGTTCAATCAGGCTTCTTTCCTTCAGGTTAAAAGCGATGGAAGCATTTCCGTCGGTGGGGTTGGGGAATACCTCTCCGAACTGCACATCACGTTCAGGCAGATAACAGGCATAGGTAAGATGGTCATATTTATCCTGTGCATTGTTGCCACTGGTGATAATGTCATTCAGGTCGTCTCCGGCGATGAGGGCAAAGGCCACCACGATGGAGTCCCCGGCATTCAAGGTGTGTGGTCCCGATGAAACGACCGAAGCAATATCGCGCATACCTGCATCGCTGCGGTTGGTGGAGAGGGTGGTGTATTTTTCGGAAGAAGGGTAGCCGTCATAGATGTTGGCACCTCCGCCCGTGCCGTCGTTGTCGATGGCATAGTGTATGAACGGACCGGATGTCAGGAGGCGTATTCCGGCGTATATACCTCCGGTCTGACTGCTGTATGCATAGCCTAATTTGGTCGCGGCATCGGTCGCAGCATAGTTCTGGTTGTAATCCATGATATCCCAATCCGCAAATATTCCCGCATGAAAGGCCGTCCATGTGCTTCCACTCATATTGGTGATGGTGTATTCGAGGATCACATATTTGGTGTGACCGGTCTCATTCCACGCAAATGATTTATGACTGACCTGTGCATTTAACATCATGGCGCCGGCAGGATCGTCATTAAACTGTCCCGTCAGATCGAAATGTGATTTTACCGGTGGGTTGATCTGATAGACCGGGATAACCGGTGCAAAGTCTTCATCCGTGTTACCGGCCGTTTCTCCTCTGACATTGTCAGAAACATTAGGCCCTGTTGAGGTCCCGATCATCAACCCCATCTCATATACCAAAGAACTGTCTTTGTAAACAAAGCCCAGCCCTTCCAATTGATCAGGCAGGTTGTATCCTGAACGTCCCTTGCTGGTGACCGTGGTTTTTACTTCATTA